>NZ_JBFUKF010000127.1:0-14162 GCF_056400985.1 Mucilaginibacter sp. P4_G9
ACATACAGCGCCAAATAATCATACCCGTTACCAGGTATAATTATTTGGCGGTTTTAAATAACATAGCATAAAACACCTGAAGTGTTTATGGTTATAGCTGTTAGTTATAGCTAACAGAATAACTGTTGGTAGTAAAATTCAATCCGGAGCCATTAGTGCCGTATGAGGAGGTGATCTCAAAACCAAACTGTACATTTCCTAAGGTGACATTACCAAACCAACCCTGGTTTTTTATCCAGTTTTGGATGGCCTTAATATCAACCGTAGTTGAATTTGTTTTGGTGGTTCTTAAAAAAGAGTAAACGTTATTGCTGCCATTGTTACCCCTGAATATATTCCAGGTTTGGCCTCCAACACTTAAATTGGTGTATACGGGTATTGGGTTACCAGCGGCATTCCAATTATATGAAATAGGTTTAACATTTCCGCTGCCGTCGGTATTGCCGGTGTAATTCATCCATAACATGGTTTCATTAGCATTGGTACTATCCCAAATATCGTATGCCGATTCCCATGCACCACCGGATGGCGTAGTTGCATTGAAACTGCTGGTACAACTGTTAAGGCTACTGAGTACCACACCCACGTACCTGGTAGAGTTTGGATAGGATTTGATACCACCGGTATTGGGATGGTTGGCCCATATGCCCCAGTTACTGTAAGAGTTGGCCCAAATGTTTTGTGCTCCCGCACCACTGCCCCAAATATTGTTGTATACGGTATAACCACCGTTTTGCCATGAAGCGTACTGGGCAGATGACGACCAGTTGGCTTCAACCCGTGCATTTGTTGACGCAGGCGCATCGTTATTTTTTTTACATGCACTAAATAATACTGTAATTAACAGCATACAAGATAATTTTTTCATAAATGATTTTTAGGTAATAAAACTTGGTTGTTGATAACCAAATATAATTGCAAAAAAACAGAGGGGTTTATACTAATATCTCAAATATTTACACCAGTATCTCACTTATTATAACTATATCTCAATTACTGAAATTATTATTTCATCTATGAAATTATACTTTAATGCCCGGCCGAAATTTGTATATCTCTTAAAATACAGGTACTACTTAAAACCTGCCTGTTTCACGTAAACAATCGGAATTTTCGGGATCGATAAAAACTAAAGTGGTTTACTTTAATGCCATTTGGTATTTTTCATAATTTTAGCCAAACAAAATTTGAATATTTAAACACTTACATGCAACACCCACTTGATAACCCCGCCTGGAATGCTTTAACATCTGGTAATAAAAACCTTTCGGCAGGTGTTCAGCAGGTTAAATATTTCATAAAAGATGTTTCCCCTTTTGCAGGCATGGCAGAAAATACGCCAGGGAACTTCGATACCCTTTATAACCTCCTGCCGCCTCAAACAACGGTGGCTGTTTTTAATCCGGAAGAGATGGAGATCCCCAAACAATGGAAAATCATTCAGCAAATGAGGGCCTTGCAAATGGTATACAACAACCCGGCACCACAGGCAGTAGCCGGCGCGGAACTCATACCTTTACGAGATGAGCATATACCCGCCATGCTGGCGCTTACCAAACTAACCAACCCCGGTCCGTTCTTTAGTCGTACTATAGATTTTGGGAATTATTACGGCATTTTTAATGACCATCAATTGGTAGCCATGGCCGGGCGGCGTTTACAGCCTTTGCCCTACATGGAGGTTAGCGCGGTTTGTAACCACCCGGATCACCTTGGCAAAGGTTACGCCAGCCAATTAATACAGCACCAGCCGCGGTTAATTAAAGCTGATAATGGTATTCCATTCCTTCATGTGCTTTACAATAATGCAAATGCTATTAAGGTTTATGAAAGGCTGGGTTTTGTAACACGGAGGGAAATGAGCATTTGCGCGATACAGAAGATTTAATTATTGGGCAGGGACGGGCTTTACTAAGAATGAGGTCGTGAGACTGAGTTGGTAAGAATAGGGCCACATTCAGATCTATTTTAATTTATAACGTCCGGAATACATTAACCTTCATGGCATATCTGTTTCCTTCTACCCCAGGTAATTCACATATTGCTCCTCAAACGTTCCATCACTGTAAAGATCTATAAGCCCATAGCCCGGTGCGGTTTCGCGCAGGTTGCCTTCCCACCATGCACCGCTTACAGCCCCGTTACAGATGTAGGCAACATTATTATAAACCACCTTATCCCTTAGGTGGATATGGCCGCTCAAACATAATTTAACATTGGGATGCTGGTAAAACAAGCGAATGATTTTTGCTGTATCGGTATGCATATCGCCGCCCAGTATTTCCCATTTGTTGATAATATCATCCTGTACCATCAGCATAGCGCTCAGGATAGGAATATGCGACATCACCAGTACCGGCATTGCGGGGTCGGTGGTTTTCAATTCATTCTCCAGCCAGGCAAACTGCTCATCGCCCAGTTTACCAATGTACCAGGTTCCGTCAATATCAAGGTGTACACTATCAAGCAAAATAAATTTCCAGCCGCCTTTGGTAAAACTGTTGTAAGGCTTTGAAAGCTTTAGCTGGTCCATGGAGTATTGTTTGCCGTAAATAGCCTGGCCTTTATTGTTTTCGTTCCACCATATATCGTGGTTGCCCAGGCAATAATGCACGGGAATGCTGCTTTCGCCTTTCATCACATCGTTCATCAGCCGCCATTGATCGTTAATGGTGCCGATGTTTTCCTTGTTCATATCAAAAACAATATCCCCGCCATTCAGGATCAGGTCTGGTTTTGGGTTTTGCTGCTGCAAATGGTGCAGGCATTTAACAAATTTGGCGGGAGCATCAAACTTGTTTTTAAGATGTACATCGGTCAAATGCGCTATCCTGAGCACATTTTTTTTAGGATCAATGATGTTACCAAAACCCAGGGTTGGCGCCAGTAACAGGCCGCCAATATTTTTTAATGCTGATCTTCTTTGCATATGAAATGTAAAACTAACTAGATACGAGGTTTTTTATGCTCCCCTTTTTCCGGCTTCATTTCTGATTTGTTACTATCTTTTTCATACTCCTTTTCATCCTTTTGATTCCTGCGGATGAGCCATATCACCAATGCAGCCAGCACAAGTGTTATGGCTATTACTAAGGGATAATTTATCGCTTCCATAATTGGTTTGATTAAAACAGATGTAGGGAAAGGGCTCGAACCTTTCATATGCTGCCGGCCAGCGCCCTACGCAATGATCTCAATGACCGGCGCAAAGTTAAATGCACTTTTTGGTAATAATAACCCAGGTGGATAATTTAACAAAATGGTAATATGCCGAATTGAATCGCTGTGAAAAATTAACGTGGCAGTACAAAGCATAACAACAACAGGACTATTCCTTTACACCATAACCTTATTTTTGCCAAATGGCAATAATCAGCAAAAATGATGTTATAAAAGCTACAGGAACTAAAAGGCTGCCCGGTTTAGCTGCGCTTTTAATGAAGCTGATGAAAATTGATGCATTTAATAGTATGATGCAGCAGGCCGGCATTTTAAAAGGTGTTGATTTTACCCGTTTCGTGCTTAATTTTTTGGGTATAACTATCCAGGTTGATGAAGAGGATCTGGCCAGGATCCCGGCTTCGGGCGCTTTTATTGCAGTAGCTAATCATCCTTATGGCGCTGTTGAATCGCTGGCCTTGCTCAATTTACTGGTTGCATCCAGGACCGATACTTTATTTATGGGGAACTTCCTGTTAAAGCGGGTACCAAACCTGGCTGACTATATCATTGCTGTTAACCCTTTTGAAACTGTTAAAGATAACTCCAGCATCAGCGGACTAAAAAACACCTTGTCCAAACTTCGCAGTGGCACCCCTGTTGCTATTTTCCCCGCCGGGGAGGTTTCTGCTTTTGATTTTAAAACCAGGCAGGTTACCGACAGGCAATGGCACCCCGTTGTTGGGAAACTTATTGCAAAAGCCGGAGTACCTGTACTCCCCATTTATTTTCACGGCGATAACGGGATAGGCTTTAGTTTGCTGCGCTATATACACCCGGCCCTGCAAACAGCCATGCTACCTGCCGAACTTTTTAACAAAAAGGGAATGGTATTGCGTGTGCGCATTGGCAAACCTATATCACCCTGCCATTTTCAAACCCAGCAAAAAACCGATGAGCTGCTGCCTATACTGCGCGCAAAAACATATGAACTAAAAGAGGTTGCAGCCTGATATTTAAAAAACTGGTTATTGCCCGTTCGCTTTATAAATAAACCAGGCATTCAATATCAGGTAAACTACCAGCAAAACCTGGCCGCAAATAAAGTCGAACTTTTTGGCCTTAGCTATTTTTTCTTGTTTTACCAGCCTGAGGGAATATGCAGTGCAGATAATTGTGGTAAGGATAAAAAACAAAGTAATTCCGTGCAGGGTATCCACCAGGGTAAACGTGGTAGACTCCGGCAGCGCCGAATCAATGATATACTTATTACCAATAACCGCAAACAATGCGCCTACGCTTAATCCAAACCGCGAATCAATACTGTCCGTATGGATATAAAAACACATGTAAGCAATCAGGAAAGCGACGTACATACCCAGGAACATTTTCCAGAACAGACCCATGGCGTCCCTGTCAATTTGTAACCTTACTTTAAAATTGCTGTATTCGGTATGCGGTTTTTCCAGGCTCTCATCGCCAAAACTTGTTTCATAGGCTTTAATCCCGGTGGTGATACTAAGGCTATCAATGCGCCATCCTCTCAATGTGAAACGGGGATCAAAATGTTTGCCCAATGTATCGGCAGCAAAAACAAGCGACTGGGAATCAAACTGTGAATTCTCGATGGAAAACCTCAGCTTTTGCCTGTCGAAGGGAAAGTTATCAATCGCCCAGGAGTCTTTCATCACGCATTGCAGTTTCATCAACATATAAACCTTGCTGCCGCTTGAATCAATGGTTGAAAACGATTTGGTAACTGTTTTTGCCTGCGGTACTTCCAGGTTTTGCAAAAAATCAAACTTCCTGTTTTCGTATTTTAGCCAGAGCCAAAGGTCGATGGTATATTCTTTATCCTTAAAATTTATATCATGAATGCTGGTAATATAAACCCCGGTTTTTACAGTATCAGGATTTACAGGCCTCGCCATGGCAGCTGCCGATGCGAAGAATATGAACAGGATGAATAGCAGGGAGTATTTCAAAAGATTATCTGTTGTATTAAATTAAAGCTAATATAGTTTTAATCATATAATATAACAGATAATCTTTTAACTGAACAAAAGTGGTTTCCCCTCACGGGTAACTATTTTACCTTCTTCACCCCTTCGCTTGTCATTACCAMCCGTTTAATTGTTCCATCCTTATTATAATACAGGTAATCAATACATACCGAGCGGTGGAAACTGCCTGCATCTGCCGCTAAGGCACCGTTATGATAAATAAAATAGGTTTTACCCTTAAAATCTATAATGGCCTGGTGGTTGGTGTTGGAGTTGCCTGCCAGCTCATTAATTATTCCCTTATAAACCCAGGGACCATTAATATTCCTGCTCATGGCGTAGGCTATCTTCTCGGGGAATTCATATGCGTACGACAGGTAATACCAGCCATCGCGCTCATGAATCCAAGGCGCCTCGGTATAATGCGGCAGGGTGATGGTTTTAATAGGGCCGTCAAGCTCGGTCATGTTGGATTTTAATTTGGCGTAGTAACAAGTGCCGTTGCCCCAAAACAGGTAAGCCTGCCCATCCTTATCAATAATAACCGATGGGTCGATATCATCCCAGGAGTGTTTAACGGCCTTGGTCATATCGTTGGTAACTAAAGCTGTTCCACGGGCATCTTTAAACGGACCGGTAGGGCTATCACTTACTGCTACCCCTATTGCCTTGCCGGGGATTGTGCCATGCTCAAGTGCTACGTACCAGTAAAACTTACCATTACGCTCAATTACCTGCGATGCCCATGCATCGGCTTTAGCCCATGCAAAATCTTTTACATTTAGAGGGGATGGATGTTCTGTCCAGGTTACCATATCCGATGATGTGAAGCAGGTCCAGTTGTGCATTACGTAGCCGTTGTGACCTGTGGCTGCCTCATCATGCCCTGTGTATAAATACACCTGGCCTTTGTACACCATAGCTGCCGGGTCGGCAGTAAACTTATGGCGAATAATGGGGTTACCAGTGCTGTGGATGATGGTATCTGGTTTAATAACCACGGCCTGGGCTGAGGTTAAGCAACCCAGGGCTGTTGTTAACGTGAGGAGGTATTTTGATATTTTCATTGTTTTTTATCAGTCTTTAAATTGTGATCCCCAAGAACGAGGGATGTGCATCTTCCCATGCATGTTGGCGAATAGATGCTTCACTTCGTTCAGCATGACAAAATCATTTTTATAACTCTTGTATTACCGGCCACCCATCTATCCATTTCAATTTCTTTAGCTGCAATTTTGAGATTCCCCTATCTGCGGCATCATATACATGGTAAACAATATAATCATCGCCATCAAACCGCGCAACGCCGTTATGGCCTACGCCGTACCAGTCCTTATCACCTTGCAGCAAAACAGTGCCGCCGCCTTTGCTCATGGCTGCGCCCGTTTTATCCAGGTATGGGCCCTTTAAGGCTTTTGATCTGCCGATGATCATTTTATAGGTGCTTTTTGGTCCTTTACAACAATAATCTATCGAAGCAAACAAGTAAAAGTATTTGCCGTGTTTGTAAATAAATGGCGCCTCAATAGCATTGCCGCCGGCATCAACCGGGTTACCATCAACTGCGGGCAGGTTTTCAACGGCGTCTTTTTTGCGGGTGGCAATAGTTGGCAGGTTGTCAATATTTTCGGCAACGCTAAGCCTGTCATTACTAAGTTTAGCCAGCTTAAGGC
Source organism: Mucilaginibacter sp. P4_G9 (assembly GCF_056400985.1). Classification (NCBI taxonomy): domain Bacteria; kingdom Pseudomonadati; phylum Bacteroidota; class Sphingobacteriia; order Sphingobacteriales; family Sphingobacteriaceae; genus Mucilaginibacter; species Mucilaginibacter sp. P4_G9. The sequence continues at coordinate 6,836 of NZ_JBFUKF010000127.1, forward strand.
CATCCCAAAACGAGCCGAAAACCAGGTAGGGCGTACCATCCTCATCTGTAATTAAATTAGGGTCGATGGCATTCCAGTTGGTTTTGCCGGGGATAGATTGGATCACTTTGCCGTGATCTATCCATTTATAAGCTGCCTCGTTAGTGTGTAAGGTAGTATTGGTAGCCAGCCCGATTGCCGAGGTGTTTTTACCAAAGGCGGACACCGAATAGTACAGGTAATACAAACCATCATGATATGAAATATCCGGCGCCCAGATATGACCCTTAAAACCGGGAATAGCATCAACCGCCCACTGCGGGGCGGCGGCAAAAACCGGCTGCTCATGCTTCCAATGCACTTTATCTGCCGACGACCACATGGCTATGCCCATACCCGTACAAAAAATATAATAGGTACTATCCTGCTTAATAATTACGGGATCATGTACCGAAATATCGGTTTTTAAATCCTGTGCATTGGTAGTGATGCTGGAGATCAACAGGAAGATAGCTATGGTTAGTTTTTTCAAGGTATATGTATTTAAAAACCCCGTCATTGCGGCGAGATACGAAGCAATGACGGGGTTGGGGAATCGTATTTTACCCCTACTTATTCTTCAGCCTGATCACTTTCAATGCATAAGGCTCAACGTTCACGTTTACAGATTTACCGCTAACCGCAATAGTACTTTGCACCGGGCTTACCGCTGTAGGGTTTTCCAACGAGTTTGCAGCATTGCCTTTTTCGCTGCTTAACGTTGTAACATTAGCCTGTTTTTGGTAGCTGCCGCCATTTAGTTTAAAGCTTGCGCTTTGTGCGGTGGCACCAGTATTTACAAACTTGATGACCAGTTCATTGGTATTTTTATCCAAACTGGCAGTGGCGTAGCAACCATCCTGACCTGCAACAACATCATTGTTGAGAGTTAGCGGCACTACATCAGTTCCTTTGTTTAGTGAAAATAGTTGCTGCACGTAATAGTTTGGTGTGGCGTAGCTGTTCAGGTTATCAAACCAGATGAGGTTTGGCGTCCATTGCCAGCCTTCAACATGGGCAAACAGCGGGGCGTATGAGGCCATGTTCACCACATCGGCATTACGCTCCAGGCCGGTCATAAAGGCGGCTTCGGCCAGGGCGCATTCCCAGTTGTTCTTATTTTCGGGACTAACCGTAGATACGCTCTGCGCTGCATATTCCCCGGCAAAGATCTTTGGACCTTTACGATCATAATTATCATAACGCCTGGCATTATCGCGGAACCATTTTGGGGCGGCGTAGTAATGCTCATCCAAAATATCGGCACCTAAACTGCGGAAGGTAGTGTTCAGCAGGTCAAACTCCTTACCATCGGGTGATGGGCCTAAGGCTGATACTATTTTCACGTTAGGATATTTTGTTTTGATGGCTTTGGTGAACACTTTCCAGCGCTCTACATATTGCGGGCCCCATTGCTCGTTACCTACGCCTAACATTTTTAAATTAAACGGCGCCGGGTGACCCAAATCGGTACGCATTTTGCCCCATTTGGTGCTTGCATCGCCATTGGCAAACTCAATAAGATCTAAAGCATCCTGTATATACGGATCAAGCTGATCCATTGGTACCAGTTCGGCTGTGTTAAACTCGCAGGCCATACCACAATTAAGAATAGGCAATGGTGAGGCGCCAATATCTTCGGCGGTCATAAAATATTCCATAAAGCCCAGGCCAAAAGTCTGGTAATAATCGGGCGTAGGACGATGCTTAAATTCCATGTTCCAGCGGTTAATGATATTGGTACGCTTATCAATATCGCCAATACTCTTTTTCCATTGGTAACGGTTGCCCAGCTCGCGGCCTTCAACAATACAACCGCCGGGGAAACGCAGGAAGCCCGGTTTTATATCGGCCAGTTTTTGTACCAGGTCGGCACGTAAACCACCGGGACGATTTTTCCAGGTATGCTCAGGAAACAGCGAGATCATATCCATATCGATAATGCCTTTGCCGCTCAGCCAAACATACAGGCTTCCTTTTTTAACCGTGGCCGACGATTTAAATTTCACGCTATAGCGGTTCCATTCTTTATCAGTCGGGGTAAGATCAGCTGAACCTATGATGGCATCATTATCGCCATGCAGTTCGATGTGCAGCTTTACGTTGGCATCCCCTTCCTGTTTGGCCATTAACGAAAAGCTGTATTCCTCGCCTTCCCTAATACCCATCCCACGGAAACCTTCGTTTGCCAGGCCATAAGAACCGGCATCTGATGCTATATAAGTTTTGATAAAATGCGCGTTCTCCGGCCTTTCTGCCGATCTGTTTATCACCTCTGTACGACCATCGCCGCCATCTTTTTTATGTGTTGTCCACGCCATCAACGGCATATTAAACTCAAACGACCGGTTTTTAACCAGTTCGGCGTATACACCGCCATCGGCAGCCAGGTTAATATCCTCAAAGAAGATACCATACATGGTTTTCTGTATAGGCGTTTTTATTTTATCGGCCTGAATGGTGTAAACCTTAGGCGTTTGCGCCTGGGCCGACAAGAGCAAGCCGGCGCTGCAAAAAGTAAAAAAAGCTTTCCTGATCATCATTGGTTTTATTGGTACGCTAAAACTACAAAAAATTATTATTAAGTGTGTTTTTCACAATAATTATTTTTTTGTAGTTTAAATTGTTATTTCATCTTGAACGCTCTGTATTCAACAATGTCGTTCGAAGCATGATGCCGAAGGTTTCTCCTCGTCCCTCGTCAAAATGACAACATCTTTATAATTCATCTCCACACTTACTTCTTCTTCCCCCAAATAGCCGTCCCTGTATTATCCAGCCCGGTGAATACTAAGGTTGATGTTATTTTATTTTCCCAGTCGCGCTCGCGCTCAACTTTCAGTTTATAAGTGGCTCCAGTGCTGTATTTAAGGGTGATATATGGCGATGCATAGGTCCAGGTATCAGTTGCGCTGCCGTCTATGGTACCTGCAGCATCCAGTTTAAAGGCGGTTGAAACCTGGAAATCCGGGTTTGTTTGTTCTGTACCGTAACCTACTACTACGTGATAACCAAGCGTTACTTTTTCATAAGTACCTGCAATATCCGTATTGGCTATGGCGGCTTGGGCAACATTGGCGTAACGCTCTGGTGATACTACAGGCCAGCCATCGGGCGTCCAGGAGATTTTGCGCACATGCAGGTCCATAAAGTAGGAGTTGATGCCCGGCCTGCCCTGGTGACCCATAAAATACTGGCCGCTGCCATCATCAAACACAGCGCAATGCCCCGTGCCCTGCCAGCCGCTTTGATTACTAAACTGGTACGGCGCCAAAATCATCGGCCCATGATCTTCATCGGTATTAATATCGTGCCCATTGTAGTCATAAAAAGGCCCCGTTGGGCTATCGCCACGGCCAACCCTTACGTTATATTTGGTTTGCAGCCAGTCGTACGAGATGAACAGGAAATACTTTTTCAGATCGGCATTGTAGATCACTTCTGCGCCTTCAATATTGCCATTGTATTTGCCACCTGTAAAACCACGGTTGGCAATGCGTTTACCCTTATCACCAGCCGAGGCCGCCAAACCGGTTGAGGCATTAAGCTTTAAAATATAAATACCATCCCATGCCGATCCATAGTACATGTATTGCTCGCCACTGGTGGTAGTAATTACAGTTGGATCGATGGCATTGGTTTGTATGGTGGCATCGTTTGCTGATGTTACCACCAGGCCTTTCTCGGTCCAGGGGCCGTCAGGCGATGTAGCTGTTGCCATGCCGATAACGCTTAACCGCGCTACCGCGGATGATAGTGAATAATAAAGCCGGTACTCCGAACCTACCTTCATTACATAAGGCGCCCATAACGCATTAAATGGTGTGCCGCCCTTTGAGGTAATGTATTGCGAACCTAAAGCCGGTAATGACGAAAATACCCAGCCCACATATTCCCATTTCACGAGGTCTTTTGACCGGCGGATCTGCAGGCCCGACCGTACATCTATCCCAAAACCCACATCGGTACTGTAGCAATAATAATAATCGCCAAATTTTTTAATGGATGGATCGTGCACGTTGTATACCGTCCATTTGGGGTAATAGATAAATGCCGAGATATCGGCATAGGTATCTGTTATGGAATTAATATCAAAAGCGGTTGTAACAGGTGTGGTTGTGGTATCCGTTTTGGCAGGCGTTGGTGTTCCCTTTTTTGAGCAGGAGAACGCTATAGTTGCCATGGCTGCTATTACGCATAAGTATTTTAGTTTCTTCATCGTGCTATTCCCGGTTTTATTATTGTTTAATTTTAAGTTCGAACAGAGTTACGCTTAAAGGTTCGGTGCTGAGTGACTGACCGGCATTTTTAATTGCCGATGATACAATACTTACAGCTGGTTTAGTGCCTGGTATATTTATCGACTTCAAATCTGTACCAACTATAGCCCATTTTTGCCCATCAGCGGCAATACTCATGTTTTTATATTGTATGTTGAGTGTTTGTGTTTGCCTTGTGGGGTTAACCACCGCGATGGTTATTTTTTTACCATCGTTTGTTAACGCTGCCATTATGTCTAAAGGATAAGTGCTACTGCCGGATGATGTTGCCGGCCTGTCGGCACCTGTGGTTCCGGCAATTTGGGGCTGATCGTTGTTGCCGCTTACCATCACCGGGATACTGCCAAAATGATCGGCATATAGTTTAATAGTGAGGCCATTGGGCTGCATGGCGCTTGCTGTTGCGTTGTACAACAAACCCAGCGGCGCGCTTGTTGATGTATAGGCGGACATTTTGATAATATCGGTATGGCGGGCTATTTCATTAAAACCTTCGGCGGTTGCCAGTGCGTCTTCCAATCCCCAGCCGTCCTTCATACGCCATTCGTCCATTGCCATCAGGATATTCCTGCTTTTTACTTCAGGGATGGTTTTTGTGTATTGTTCAAAAGCTTCGGCCGCACCTTTGATGCGGTTGGGCAACCGCCTGATGCGCTGCGGCAGCGAGTCGCTTACATGATCAAACCGTTGTGTGTTTTCGTTGTAGGCCGAATCGGATATGGGGTACAAATGCTCGGCTATAAAATTCATGTACTTAGCATCGTGGGCCAGCAAATTGCCCGACCAATCCTGCTCCGAGCCATAGCTATAAGGTACATGCGCAATTTCGGGGTGACTAACATATACCGATGTTGAGCCCATCTCAAATGGCGACGCGCCCGATGCCACCAGGACAATTGATGGGTCCTGCTTTTTCATTTCCCGGGCAAAAATCTCGTGCTTAATCACATAATATTTTATGGGCATATGTCCCAGCTGCCACTCGCCGTACATTTCGTTTCCTATGCCCCACCATTTTACGTTATAGGGCTGCGGATGCCCATTTTGCGTCCTTAACTTGCCCATTGCCGTTGATGCAGCACCATTGACGTACTGTACCCATTGAGCAGCTGAATATGCCTCGCCAAAACCAGCATTTACGCCAATGTAGGGCACCACATTCAGTAACTTGCAAAGGGCCATATATTCATCCGTACCCACATCATTTGATTCCATGGCGCTCCAGGCGTAATCATATTTGGGGGCGCGCTTGTCCCTGTCGCCAATACCATTGCGCCAATCGTAACCGGATGAAGCATTACCGCCCCAGCGGATGATGCCCAAATTCATTGACTTTAAATCCCGTAAAATATCGGCCCTGAAACCTTGCATATTATCGGCAGGCATTAAAGAAACCGCGCCAATATTAAAGAAACCATTACCCTTTGCCCATACCTCAAAAGTGGCTTTGCCTGTGGTTGCCCTAAATTTAAAAGGGTATTTATGAAACCCGCCGGTTGTAACAGGAAGGGCCATGTTCAGGTTACCTAAATTATCATCAGCAACAATATCTATGTTTAGTATTGTACCTTTTTTTGCTTTAACAATTACGTAACCGGCATAAGCTTTGTCTTTTAAAAAGGTAAGCCCCGCCTGTTGTATGCCATGCGCCGTGTTAGCATCTAAAATAACTTTAACGGCATGTTCGCCGGTGTATGCGTTCGCGCTATCCATCTTTACAAACGCATCGGGGCCAAGCGGCTTCCATCTGCCTAAATAATTACGCGAGTTGCCAGGTGTTAATTTTCCGTTTGAATTTACCGGGTAAAAGAATTTTCTGTCGCCCAGCATCTCGGCCCACAGGCCGCCTTCAAAATAATTAAACAGCAATTCAATAAACTGCCCGTACACCAGCTTTGATATTACCGGCCCCTTATGGCTTGCATCAATAGTAACATCAACAACGGCCTCCTTTTGATTTACCAACTGCGCTTTGGCCTGTTGTTGTAACAGGAGGCACAGGCAAACCAGGTAGCAAAGTTTTTTTATCACCGTAAAATTTTTTTGGAGAGTTAAATAAGCTGCGCTGTTTATAATAAACAGCACAGCTGTAACCTGATCTCAATTGTTTAGTTTTATGCAGGGGCGCAAAATGGGCGCCCCTGCATAAGGTTTAACTTTGCTTAATAAGTAGCGTTTTGCTTAAAACCAGGATTGTTATCAATTTCTGATTGTGGGATAGGATAATATTCCCGGCCGGCCTGGTAAGTATTAAACTCAACATCCCTGGTTTTCAACAAAGCCAGTTTTGCAGGATCCTGTAACCAGCCCCAGCGACGGATATCGTCAAAGCGATGGCCTTCCAAACAAAACTCAAGCAACCTTTCATGAGCAAGCTGATCACGCATCTGGGTTTGGTTCATGCCTGGTTTTGTGGTCGCCAGGTCGGGTAAGTTTGCACGTGTGCGTACCTTTTGGATATAAGGATATGCCTGTGCAATTTGCCCTGTTTCGTTTAAACATTCAGCGTACATCAACAGCACATCAGCATATCTCATCAACCTTTCATTAATGCCAGAGCGCCAGTCAAATTCGTCGGCACGGGTATCGCCATTCTCGTACTTACGGCAAAATATATCATTTAAATCTGCCAGGTTATTTTTGTAAATATCTGAGAATAAGTGCCCGTAAAGCGTTTCGCCTGGTTTATTATAATAGATGGTGGCATCAACCCTTGGGTCAACATTGCCGTTAACCGTTTTTTCTATCATGTATTCATTTAATGCCGAAAAAGTAGGCTGCACATCTGTCCATCCAAAACTACGGGGAGCAAATGTAATAGCCCTTGCCGACGTACGGCCCCAGGTAGATGTCGGGGCACCACCCCAACCAAGATCGGTACCTCCCGCATCGCGTGAAAACTGCACTTCAAAAATTGATTCAGTGTTGTTTTCGTTCGACTCGGTGAAGTTATCCCGATAGTTTGATACCAGGCTATAAACACCAAGATCAATTACGGCTTTAAATTGCGTGGCAGCACCGGTAAAATC
>NZ_JBFUKF010000128.1:0-13902 GCF_056400985.1 Mucilaginibacter sp. P4_G9
TTACATCTCTTACTTAAAGAAGAACTATGGTTATCCATGAAAATCACCCTGTCCTATTTGTTAAGAATCCGAAAATCTCTTTTAATTTTTTCCGGGGTCGTCGGGACTTCGGGGAGGCAAGCACATCAATAGATATTCGTTACCATGATCGCGCCCCTGTTCATCCGGCACTCTCATATTATGATGGCATAATTATTTATATTTGAATAACGTATTCGAATAGCCACTTATAACACCTGCTTGTTCCGTTTTCAATGAAGAAAGTTTTTAAAGAGCTCGATCAGCCAATTGACGTCAGTTTTATTGTAAAACAAGAGATTGCGACACAATTTTCCGATCGGTTTCATTTTCATAATGGTTACGAATTTATTTATATTATACACGGACGGGGGAAATTTTATGGAGGCAATATGGTAATGAATTTCACCGAAGGGGATGTCTATTTTTTTGGTCCGATGTTTCCCCATTGTTTTGTAGTAGAACGATCCTCTGTGCTGAGACGTGAAGAAGCTCACGCGATTATTATTCAGTTTAAACACGACTTCTTAGGCAGAGATGTTTTTGAAAAACCTGAATTTCATAAGGTAAAAAAGTTATTGCAGGTTGTTCAGTCATCCGGGTTTAAGTTCACTTCACCGAACAAAGCTACAGAGGGATTATTTACTGAATTAACCAAACCCGGATTGAAACCGATTTTGCTTTTACTGGATCTGTTAGACCGTATAACATTGCTCCCAGATAATAGGGTAAAGATGTTGCCGCTCGGGCCTTATGGAACCATAGAAAGGCAACATGGTTTCTCAAAACTGAACGACGTTTACCGGTATGTATTAGAGAATTTCAAAGAGGAAGTAAGTTTCCAAAAAGCAGCCGCATTTGTATTCATGAACGAAGCTGCCTTTTGCCGCTATTTCAAAAGGCAAGCAGGAAAAACGTTCTCTCAATTTGTTAATCAAGTACGGGTTATTCATGCCACATCCCTTTTACACGATAACAACCAAAGGGTCGCTGAAATATGCTATGAATGTGGATTCAACAATCTATCCAATTTCAATCGACAATTCAAAATAATTACGGGCCAATCACCCCTTGTTTATCGAAAGCAATATAACAAATCATAATTATCAGGATAGATAATCAGCTCTTCGGCTATTTATAGGGATTTGATGAATAAATAAGGGATTTGCTTTAAAATACAAAAAAGCCTGCAATTATTTGATTTGCAGGCCTTTATTATGTTTTGTTATCGAATCAGCGGGGTGAACGGGAATCTATTAGAACACCTTGATGGGATTTTACACGTTGTAAAGGAAATAATTAACACTCAAAAAGTTGATGGATAAATATGACTGCCGGGAATTTTGAAAATTAGAGATATTTACAAAGAAAAATAATGAGTGTTCATTTCGCCCACCTGTCGAAGATACATGGCTAAGAGCTAATGAAAACTTCATTATAATGTTTAGCTATAAAACTCAATCAATTTGGTGCTTTGCAGGTATCAAAGTGTCCAAAACAGGTTGATGCCACTTGCCATTTGTCTCATCAAAGACCCGGAAAATTTCCCGAAATCCCCATATGTGATAGCTAAAGTCGTTTTTGTCTGCCAATTCCCTTACGAAACCGATATATCGGGCACGAGAGGTCATATCTGCATTTTCGTTCACTCCAAATTCTCCCAGATTGATCGGCCTAAAATGAATCTTGCCCCACTTTGCGCAATAGTTAAGGTCACTTTCTATCGGCTTTTTTTCTTCCGGTGTTCCATTCCACTTCATGCCGATGCTCGACTCTGCCCTTGCGTAAGCCAATCCCTGGTGCGTAAACAAATGTGGCAGATAGTAATGTATTTGCACAATCAGGTTCCAATCATCGGCTGGCAATTCAAGCAGCCCGATGGTCCAGGATTGGGCAAGGTTAGGGGTGCCAATGAGAATGGTTCTGCCGGGGTTCGTTTTTCTGATCAACTTAACTGATTTAGCTATCAACTCATTCCAAAGTTTAGCGCCCATCTCCAGGTTCGGCTCATTCAACAAATCAAAATATACTTCGGGAGGGTAATTTTTATAGTGTTTTGCAATTTGTGCCCAAAGCAAATAATACCGTTTAATATTATCATCAAAACTAATACTGCTGTCGCCTTCCGCCATATTTATATAGGGGTAATAATGAATGTCGATAGATACTGCCAAACGATTTTTCAGGCAAAGATTTACAATACTGTCAACCCTGTTAAAAAATGCGGGATCAATAGTGTAAGGGGCAGATTTTAAACTATGGACAGACCAGGTAATTGGGAGACGGACGCTGTTGAATCCTGCTTCGGCTATCATTTTAATATATTCAGGTTTGATAGGTTTATCGCCAGAATTATTGTCCAGAAGGCCGTTTAAATTAATCCCTCTGCCTAAGCGCTTATTTCTTGTAAATGCCAGTTTAGCTTCTTTCTCAGGAGATGCAGGCTGAGCTCGTGCTTTAAGGAGATTCGCATTGCGGCTTAATTTTAAATACAAAGCATCAACCCGCGTTGATCTGATTTCTATTTGAGTAGGCCGTTGAGTATAGCCGGGTGCACCAAAAAAACCAAAGAGTTCCATTTCGCCCTTATCAGAAAAACGTACTATTGCAGAGCAAGCCATCCCTCCCGGAATATCAATAAGATCAACTTTCATTGGGCGAACCGTGGAATCGACTTTGTATCGGCATGTAAAAGAAATAGCCGAAAATGCTTCTGTATAGATAGACATTGTTTGATCGCTCCGAAACTCAACGGTTATCGGGCTGCCATCCTTAAGCCCATACCATTTACCAACAAGGGAAATAGGTGCTGCTTGAACGGCGAAACCCCAACATATTAAAACGAAAATAAACGAGGATAAGAGTTTTACTTTTTTCATTCTTGAATTTAATTTAAGCAATTGATATCTAATTGAATACATAAACAGTTATAGCCGCTTTACCTTTGCGTAATTAATACGTAAAGGTAAAAATATTTTTATCAATCCGTACTTTTTACGTAAATCTTTTTTTTATTTTGCATTATGGATAAATTACCGGAAAGTTCCCGAGAGTTGCTGATCGATGGCGAAGCCATATACTACCCGGGCGTGGCCGTAGATAATGTGATCTTTGGATATCATGAAAAAGAGCTTAAGGTGCTTTTGCAACGCCCGCAGGGCATTAACAAATGGATGTTACCAGGTGGATATATAAAGAAAACGGAATCTGCAGAGTCGGCAGCAGCCAGGGTTGCTGAACAGCGTACCGGTCTAAAGGATATTTATCTGCAACAATTTAAAGTGTTCAGCAAACCTGGCAGAAACAAGGACGAGTATCTGACAGCTGAATTTTTAAGTAACATCTCCGGCTTAAATATTAAAGATGACCATTGGTTGTTGCAGCCATTTATCACCCTTGGCTTTTATACCCTAACTGATTTTACCAAAGTAGAAACAAATGGAAGTTTCTACACTGAAGAGTGTAAATGGTGGGACGTAACCAATCTCCCGGCATTGCTGCACGATCACAATGAGATAGTTAATGAAGCGCAAAAAGCGTTACGCATCCAGCTGGGTCATCTCCCAATCGACTATCAATTACTGCCTGGAAAATTTACACTCCCGGAAATACGAATGTTATATGAAACAATTTTAGGGCGAGAGTTGGATGATCGCAACTTCAGTAAAAAACTCATGGCAACGGGTATCATTACCAAACTTAACGAAACAAAAAAAATCAGCGGGCACAGGCCGCCCTTTCTATATAAATTCGATAAAGAGAAATACAAAGAAGGTTTGAAAAGCGGGGCGGCGTTAGTTTTTTAGGATTAAAAAGTTGAGTAGTTAAAGTACTACTCAACTTTTTCCAGCGGAGAGGGAGGGATTTGTTTTAACCCTAATTTTCTGCGCTAATTTGATATCTTGAATTGTTTTCAATTTCGTACTCACCGAATTACTCACCACATTTTATTTATAAGTATATAGCTGCAAATGCTATATGCAAATATACGAAAAAAGGGAAAAACAATTCTTTTTAATTATGAAAATGTCTGTTCGAATTGAATGGATTACTCAAAGCCCCCTATAGTCGGAGGCAACCAATGATAGATTGACTCCCGTCCTTAAATCAGTAAATCGTCTTTTAAAAACCATTAAAGTCACTAACACCGGAGGAATGCAATAACAGATATTAAACCCATTCCATATTCTTTGAATTGAAATAAATTTCTCGAGAAGTTTATTTGGCAGAGTTTTATAAAGGAGTTCAGTAATTCACTAAATATCAACTGTGTAACGTGTATCAGTGTCCCTATATTAAAGCTGATACGATAAGCATAAACATAACGATCGTCATAAAACCTTTCTTAAACTGTCAACCAGCTCTCCAATACTTCCGTTTTGCTGATTTCTAAAAGCCAAATCGGTATAAAGAGTAGCGCAATATTTACTGGATGATTTTAGAGCCTTCCATTCCGACCATAAATGGTCGTAACGGTTAATGGCCTGCTTAATTATCCCTATATTGAAACTGCCGCTCCGTTTTGCGATGCCGTTTTCTATCATCAATATCCACATCTGCTCGATCAGTTCATATTTTATCCGGCCATAAGTACAGGACACTTCAACAGCTTCCTGATCAGCTGCATTGTTTACATGGATTTGTTTCGATAACGCTTCAATCTGCCTCCATATGGCTGAAGCCTCTGCTTTTTCAGCCAACATTTCTCTCTCTCTCTTTTTATTAATGATTTCATCGACTATATTTTTGTTTTCTGCCGCTGAAAAATATTGATCACGACTCCACCAAACGGCATTAGACGTATAACTGTTCAATTGTCCTTTCCGCACCCCTTCTATGGTCAATAGATTTAACTGTCTGAACAGATCGGCTTCATAACCAGTTAACCCAAGCCTTTTAGCGAACTCATAAAAGATGGCTTCTTCGGACTTTTCGGGATGCTGCGCCCATTGCGAAAGCACGTATGTATTCAAATCTGCCCATAACTCATTAGTGATATACGGACCGTCCCATCCGCCTCCATTTGACCATGTCATTACTCCTTTTAATAGTCCTTTACCCAAAATATCTTTTATTCCCCGCGGTTTGTCTGGATCGTTAAGCTTTCCATTGAATTCGTGTCGCCCAAAAACGATTTCATATTTCGTCTCCGGCCAGCCGTCTATTACGCCTTTGGCCGTATAATACGGATGCGCACCTTTCCCATAAGCTTCCATCCTTGATTGCGCCTCCACTATTTGTGCATGGTTGCCGATGGCGAGTGTAGGATTAAATGGTGTCATGCGGTGAAAATCGTCCTGCTGATATTTAATGACAAAAATTAAATTAGGATGCGGTTTTATTAGATCGGTAACTGCCAGATAATAATCGGGGTTATTATGGAAATTATATCCAAAATCCCAAGTACGATAAAACAGCTTCTTATTGCGCTTTACACAAATCTCATCCCGTAAAATGTTTATCAAGGTCACCTGGTCTTCTATACCACTCTTGCCATCACGTATAGGCCCGCCTCCCATATGGTAAGGGGCATCCTGTAAATATGTTTCGCCAAAGCGAAGTGTCAAACCGTCCAGTTGAGGAAACCGTTCAAAAATGCCGGCGATCTGTGCACGGAGCATATCCTGGGTTCTTTTGCTTTGCATATCGGGCTTTCTCGACCGTTCGTCCATGCCGCCAGTCCCGGCTACCTTACCTTGTCCCGTTATTTCGCTGCCATATCTTGTCCACAAAGATTTTGGAAAAACAATGAAGTCRGTAAATGGATAAACACACATACCGGCCTTTTTACAGGCATTCAACTTTTTATCGATTTCCGCAGCTTTCGCCATTATCCATTCCCGCTCTTTACTATTTTCAGGAACAATGCCTTTTTCGTAATTATCATAAGTAATGGCGCAATTGACAAACCAATGGGTTACCATTCCATTAAAACCCTGCGATTTCATGTAAACCGGATCATTATACTTTGTTACATAAGGTACTTCCCCGGGGTTATTATGCACCATGTCCAGAATGTATGGAAGTGGCTGAACAGCTGACTGCGCAAATGCCTGTCCAATCATTATGGACAGGCATGCAATTAGTGTCAGATACTTAATTTTTATCTTAAAATTATCCATTTAAAATAAGCTTTGTTTTATTTAGTATTACACTAATAGCCAGGATTTTGAATTAATTTGGCGTCTTTGTTTCTTTCTATTTCACTTTGAGGTATCGGCCAAAGATTGTTGGTTGGTTTGATATTGGCAGCAACCGGATTGTGCGCTACATTTACGGTCCTATCGTAAACCAGATTAAGCCGGGCCAGAGTAAGCCGTCGCTTTTCTTCAACACCTAATTCGCGCATCCGCTCATCTAATATGTAATTAATATTGACCGCAGAAGATAATACGGGTGAGGCATTTGCCCTCGCTCTGACAACATTTATATCTTTTGCAGCGTTTTCCAACGATCCGGCACCGAGGTATGCTTCGGCACGTATTAAATAGGTCTCGGCCAGACGAAACATATATTGATTACAATATGTACCGCCTGCTGCAGAACTCAGTAAAAACGTGGACTTATTGATGAATAATCCATCCGGGTGTTTTCCCGGAGTTGTGCATTTGGACTGATAGGCGTAAAATGCCCTGCTTGGGACGGTAACTCCCGCTGGCGGATTTTCTGTCGAAACGTTCTGGCCAAAATACGCGGGTTTAGCCGGGTCGTTGTAGGTGAAAGTCCGGACAAAGTTATAATTTGAGTTTCTCATGTCATTACTAAAATCACTGGTCCAGATGGAATTGGTAAAATATCTTGTAGAAATGGCCCAGCCGATGCCCCTTCCACCGGTATAATCGGATACCGGCCATAAAAACGGTTTTGCGCCACCGCTTAATGTAAGATCCCTGATTAAAGGTGCGTGCTGTCTTTCCAAACGGTAGCTACCGTTAATAGACGTAGCGGATGAAGAGCCTCCCGGCACATCGTTTTCAAATTGAATTACCCAGATAGCCTCTTTATTACCCGAACTACGATTTTGGTTCTTCGGCCTGAATAAATCCCAATAAACATCTCCCGGGTCTGCGCTTTGCGACCCAAATCTTGTTTTCATTAAAGCCATATTTCCATCATCGATTACAAGACTGGCCGTTGTAACCGCATTATTAAACTGCCCTGCGGCTAAATAAACTTCAGCTAACAAATGCTGAGCTGCCGTTTTGGATATTTGGCCATCTTGCACTGCCGAAATTGCCGGCAGGTTGGCAGCGGCAAACATCAGGTCGTCAATCACTTGTTTATAAACATCAGCCTGACTCGCCCTTACGAAATCCGTCTTAGGCGAAGTCACTTCCTTCAACACTAACGGAACCCCACCGTATAAATAGGCCAGTGTCCGATAGGCAAAACCTCGAAAAAACCTGGCATTCGCCTGAACAATATTAGCATCCGCACCAGTTACTGATGAGGATGGCAACCTGTTTAAAATGGTGTTCGCTTCTGAAATGATTTTATAGAGGTTAGTCCAATGGATTGTTAAATAACCATTACTCGGATTGGTTGAAACCGCGTAATCACTAAACCGCTGAGGGCCGCTTGGCTGGCCGTCGTATACCAGGTCCAATCCGTAGATGTAATCAAATGGACTTTGTTCATCGTAAGTATAAAACTCGGTACGAACTAAATTATATAAGTTATAAACAGAAGCGTTAAAGTCCTTTAAAGTGCTAAATGAATTGACCGTACTTGCAAAATCGAGTGGTTTTTCATCGAGGAATGTCTTCTTACATGATATTGTACTCAGTAACACAGTACACATCAAAATTTTATATAGATTTTTCATGTTTTAATAATTAAAAGGTAACATTTAATCCTGCGGAATACGCTTTAATAACCGGGGATGCTCCATAAGCAAAGCCCTGGATGGTTTCAGGGTCCCATCCTTTCCACTTCGTCCAAGTTGCAAGGTTCTTACCGCTCAGAAAAACACGCAGATTTTTTATTCCCACTTTGTTGATCAGTGCGCTACTGAAATTATAGCTGAGTGAAACCTCTTGGAGCCTTACGAAGCTTCTATTCTGATAGATGCCTGGATCGATAGCAGGCACACTGCCCGTGATGCGGTAAGTTGCATTTGGATTTGAAGGTGTCCAGTAATTGACTTCTTTAAACCAGTTATTTCTTATGGCATTATCTCCCTGCTGAATACCACCATCGCTCCATGGATTATTGTAGCCCAAATAGCCATTTTTTCCACCCTGTACAGAGTTGATAAATACAAATAACGAAAACTGTTGATAAGAAAACGTATTGCCTATACTAAACCTGTAAGCGGGTTCGGTATGCCCTAAAATTACCCGGTCATCTGATGTTATTTTACCATCGCCATTGACATCCACCAGCTTATTGCCGCCTGTGTAATAACCGCCCGGGGGCGTTTCTCCAATTTGCCATAAACCATCGGTTTTATAGTTGTAGATAGCACCCAAAGGTTGTCCGATAAACAGGTTGCTGGATACAAGGTCACCGGAGCCCAGTAATTTTTTGATCTTGTTTTTATTGGTTGCATAATTTAGTACAGTGCTCCATTGAAAATCCTTTACTTTAACGTTTATTGTATTTAATGTAAATTCAGCACCGGAATTATTTATTTCCCCAACATTGGTATTGATAGACGAGAATCCTGTAATTGTAGGGATGTTAACACTAAAAAGCAAATTATTGGTATTGGTATTGTAGTAATCCACAGCCCCACTTATCCGTCCATTGAATAACGAAAAATCTACACCAATGTTAATACCGGTTGTCGTTTCCCATGATAGGTTGTTGTTGGCTAATGTAGCTACCTGTTGGCCAAATAAGGTACTGCCGGCATCGCCGAAAACATAAGCAGCGCCCTGAGATACAGTAGCCAAAGAAGCATAACGGTTGGTTAAATTGCCATTGGAGCCATAACCCACCCGTAACTTTAAATTATCAAGCCAGTTGATTTTAAGAAAGGACTCATTACTGGCTACCCATGCAGCTGCCACTGATGGGAAAACACCAAATTTCTTATTACTGGCAAAGCCGGAAAATCCATCCCTCCTGATCGTAGATGTTAACAGGTATTTGCTTTTATAGCCATAACTCAGCCTGGCAGTTTGATAATTATAAGTCTCGCTATAAGCATTGGATGATATTTGCTGGATAAGTCCTTGTTGTAAACTATTATAACCCAACGATATATTGTTGTATCCCGCGCCTGAAGCAGATGTGGTTTCATACTTACGCTCTCTTGCGCCATAAACCATGGTTAAGTCAATTGAATGATCAGTACCAAAAGTTCGTTTATAATTTAGAATGTTGTCCAAAGTATAATCGTAAGTGGCATCATTAACTTTTGAAACCGCCCCTGTAAAATTAGCGGAGTATTGGTTAGCCATGTAATGTTGATTCCAATAATATCCGTTACCATAGTTCAAACGATAGGTAAGTCCTTTAACCTGAGGAATATTGAAAATCCCGTAAAAATTACCTGACAGTGTATTTCTGTGGTTATAATCACTTCCATAGGTACTTAAAAAGGGATTATTAATGGATGCATTGGGTGTCAAATTGATGGCTCCGGCAGGGCTGTATGGAGTGTTCAAAGGACTGTAAAGCATGATGCTTCGTAAATCTGGTGGGTTACCGGAATAATCAGCTAGTGAAGTAAATGCCTGCGCTCCGACAGTAAGCCAATCGAAAACTTTCGTTTCCAGATTGATTCTTACCGATTTCCTGTTGAACTGATCATTAATAACAAAGCCTTTTTGTTTGGTATAGCCGCCGGAAATGAAAAAATTGGTTTTTTCGGTAGCGTTACTCACACTTAGCTGCTGGTCATACAACAGGCCCGGATTAGTGGCTGCTTTGTACCAATTGTAATCGGTTCCATTGTCATAACCCGATACCTGCGTAGCATCTAATTTTGACCGGAGATCGAAGGCCGGATTTGGTGTAAGGTAATCAGGCGCTAAATAAGCTTGTCGCCAATTGATATCTTTTACTTTTTGTATAAACTCATTCCTGTCTAAAGGATGTAACTGGCTAGCTGGGTTCTGTGTAGCATAGGAAGATGAAAAGTTAATAACCGGCTTGCTGCCTGCTTTCCCTTTTTTTGTGCTGATCAACAATACGCCGTTTGCTGCTGATGCACCGTAAATGGCTTTACTGCTTGCATCCTTTAAGATATCGATGGAAGCGATGTCATTTGGATTAATGCTTGATATATCGCCACTATAAACAATTCCGTCCAGAACAATCAAAACATTTTGGGATCCGGAAATTGTAGATTGTCCTCTGATTTGAATCGTAGGCGACTGGCCCGCAGATGATACCTGTCCGATATTTAAACCGGGCACCGTTCCTTGCAACAACTGTACTAAATTAGTATTGGGCGATTGTCTGAATGACTCCAAATCGGCACGTRCAACTGAGCCGGTAATGTCCGATTTCTTTTGAGCGCCATAGCCAATCACGATAACCTGATCGAGGGATTTAAGGGAAGGCGTAAGTTTGACAGTCAAGTTTAGTTCTCCGTTTAACGCAATTTCCTGCGACTCATACCCGATAAAGGATACAACAATGGTAGCATGTTCCGGAACCGTGAACGTAAATAAACCCTCTGAATCGGTGACGACCCCAGTATTCGATCCCTTGACTTTAATTGTGACGCCTGGCAAGGTTTTTCCGTTTTCATCGAGGACTTTACCTTTTATTGTTACAGGCGGAATACCGATGTCTTTTGTAGCATCAGTTCCTTCCTTTCTTTTTAAAACCACAGTCTTATTGACAATAGAATAGGTGAGCGGCTGGTCCTTTAAAATCGCGTTTAGGGCTTGTTCAATATTTACATCCTGTAATTCAACAGATACCCTTATATTTTTGACAAACTTGTATTTGTAAAAAAAACTGTAACCGGTTTGCTTATGCAGCTTGGTAAACACTTCAGCTATTTGGATGTTCTTTTCTGAGAGCGTAACCATTTGCGCGTATCCTTTGGCGGATACTTGCACACAGGCAATAATTAAAAGGAGTGTAGTGAGTTTCATCACCAGAATGATTTTAGATGGAAAAATCCACCCAATGGCAGCTAATTTGCCACATAGTTTAAATTTCATACTTTTGTTAAGCTTGGGTTAGTAATGGATTCGTTTTTTGACTGGCCCGACGTAATTAGCCGAAAGTGTTGGAAGCACTTTCGGCTCTTTTTAGGCATGTGGTTATTGTATAGCTATTTCTTCATATCATTGAGCTTTTGGTTTAACAATTGTTTGATTAAAAAGGTCATTTAAGGCAGCACTATTAATTTTTTGTCTTTTATTTTAAAGTGGACATCTCCCAATTCCAATATTTTTAATGCTTCAGATAATTTGGAGCTTCGCGGTATCTGCCCTTCAAAAAAATCATCACTTATTGCGCCCTCATAACTTACATCAACATCATACCATCTGGAAAACTGCCGCATCAATGATTGCAGGTCAGCATGTTCAAAGCGGAAATAACCATTCTTCCAGGCAACAGCAATTTCAGTATCTACTTGTTGTATATTAATAGCCGCTTTACCGGGTTGAATAGTTGATTGTTGCCCGGGTTTAAGAAACTTGGCGCCGGACTGGTTAAGTTGAGATATCTTTACCGATCCTTCGAGTAAGGTTGTTGTTACAACCGATTCATCTACATAGGCGTTAATGTTGAAATGTGTACCAAGTACTTCTACTATTTGGTTGTTGCTGATTACACGGAACGGTAAATGTTTATTTTTTTTAACTTCGAAATAAGCCTCTCCCGTTATTTTTACTTGCCGCTCATTTTCCCCAAAAGCAAGCGGAAAACTAATGGACGAGCAGGCATTAAGCCAAACATCCGATCCGTCTGGCAGTGTAATTTGATATTGTCCCGCCCTTGGCGTAGTTACCGTATTATATAACATTTTGCCATTGTTTAGGCCAGCTCCTAAAGCTGTATTGTTATAGGCTAACCGCCCATCTTTTGTCTTCTTGACAATAGCGCTTTTTTCTCTGGCCAATATTCCGCTTTGCGCTTGATCAAGGTCGAGTTTTTCGCCGTTTGATAAAGTAAGTATTGCTTTATTACGCCCGGGACTGGCATCGGTTTTTATAAAAGCAATCTTGTGAGCGCTGTATTTTATTGACGGCCTTAAAAATAAATATGCACCGACAGATAAGCAAAGAAGGACAATTGCTGCGGCAGCAACGCGATAAGAAAAAAACGTCGTTTGTGCAGCTGCCCCGTCAGAATTGCTTTTCATTTTCATAACAGACCGAAGCATTCGTTCCTTTAATGCCTCGGGGCTATCACCCAGGAGATCGGGCATACCGGTGTCATCAAAGGATTTATACCAATCATTGAATTCCTTACGTTCGTCTTCTGTAATGCTATCATCCTGCCATTTCCTGGCAAGTTCCCATATGCGTTCCTGGTTTTCCTTTGCAGCCATTAAAGATGTCGTTTTATATATAGACAAAGCAAAGGCACAAATCCCTATGCAGCAAAAAAAAATTGCTGCCTACATGCAGGTATTGAATATTACTGTTGCGAGAACAAAAGAAAAATTGAGATAAGGAATAATGAGATATGAAAAAATGTCCCCTTGAGCTTTTTACGGGCCCTTGATAAATGAGCTTCTACTGTTTTTTCGGAAATTGTCAGTTCCTCGGCAATTTGTCGTTGTGAATATCCCTGAACGTACTTTAAGTTGAAAATTTCCCTGCATTTGTCAGGTAAACTGCTTAAAGATACTTGTATGTGTTGTTGAAGGTCAAGTAAGTCCAGCTGGTGAGTTGTACTTTCATCAATTTCTGATGCCCTTTCAGCAATCTCCTGAGAATAAGTCACTCGCCGGGCCTTTTTTGATAACCGGTTAATTACGCCAAACTTTACTGCTGATAAAAAATAATTATCAAATCCCTTTATCAATTCGAACGACCTTCGATTCCGCCAAAGGCTGTAAAATATATCTTGAACGACTTCTTCTGCTTCGCAGGAGTCATTTAATCTGTTTCGTGCCACTATATAAAGCTTACTCCAATAGCGTTCATAAATTTCAACGAATGCAGCCTCATCATCTGACGTTAAAAGATCAGCAAGTTGATGATCATCAAAAGCTCCGTAAATGGACGCCATGGCTTATAAAGTTTTAAACATAAAGTGAATAAAAGAGGTCGCCTTTTATTTCCGGTTTGGCAATAATTACTACGATCTTAATTGCGTTCAATACATCACAAGTGTACTGAAACGAATCATTAAAATCGCCAAAATGAAATTTACTGGTTTCGTTTACAATTGACTCGACGAAAATAGTTATTTATAATTGTTTGCAAAATATATGTTTTGGTTTAACTATAACTGACATCCTCTTTGAGCTTCGTGGATTTCTGTAGTTCTCTGATAAGGTCTGCTCCCGTCGCCAACAAACACATTCGGCGTGTATACTCCACAAGATTCACCTAAAATAGAATTTGAATTTGACACCGTTTTTTCATTCCGGATCCGGGCACTTCCGTAACTTACAGACCTGCCTTGTATATAGAAAAGCCAAACGTAGTTTTAGTGCCTAAATATCATTACGCCGTTTAAAAACCAGTCAGCCGTGTCGAGTCTTAGTTTCAAAGTAATTGTCGCGTTCAGTTTGCGTGATTTAGTTAAAATTATATCGGGGAACCAACTGTACCCGCTGTGTTTCTCATGTAAATTTACATCGGCAAAGTTAAATAAGAAGAGATTTGCGGAGCGATGAAATTGATATATAGCTATTAAAAATTAAATATCAGAAAAGGTTATGCAGTCCGAAAGCTGCAAGTTGATCTACGATTGGCAAAGTATTCAACCCTTTGTCGGTCAGTCGGTATTCAACTC
>NZ_JBFUKF010000129.1:0-13815 GCF_056400985.1 Mucilaginibacter sp. P4_G9
ACCGGCGATAAAGCCGCTGCGCCAAGCTCGGGATGTATCAGCAATAAAAATATACCTGCACCTATCATGGTAGATATATTGCCGATAAACTGCATCAGCGATTGCGAGAAAAACTGATTCAGCTTATCGGTATCATTATTTACTCTCGATATCAGGTCGCCCGCTTTGTTCTGGTTAAAAAAGCCAACCGGCAACTGCTGTAGTTTGTTAAATATAGAGTTACGCAGCGTAAACAACATCCGCTGCCCTACCCCACCCATCAGCGTAGTTTGTTTGTAACTGGTAAACAGGGCGACAGTGTACATGCACAACAATAAAATAGCATTATGAATAACACCGTTAAAATTTTTATGCAGCACATAACTATCAAGGGTATGCCCAATAATAAGCGGCCCCAACAGGTTTAGCGTCGAATTGATAAGTATGGCAATAACCGCTATAATAAGCGTTCGCTTTTCGTGCGATATGAGTTGAATCAGCTTTTTAAGCCCGGCAAAGGTTGATGTTTTTTGCGCTGTTTTACTAAGCTGGTTAAGATCGTAGTTCATTGTATTTTAATATTTTTCAGGTAGTAACTTGGTAGTTAATGAGCAACGCCAGTTTCGTAATTGCTGGTACTTTGTTGCGAGTTGAAGATCTGCACATAATCGGGACTGGTTTTCATCAGATCTTTATGCACGCCGCGGGCTACAATTTCGCCTTCTGTAAGCAGGATGATCTGGTCGTAATGCTCAACAGAGGCTATTTTCTGTGTTACCGATATCAGCGTTAAGCCTGGATAGTTTTTTTGAATATTGGCCAGGATCTTCTTCTCAGTATTGCCATCCACCCGCGCTGTAAAATCATCAAGCAATAAAACCCTGGGATTTACAGCCAGTGCACGGGCAAGCATGATCCGCTGTTTTTGACCGCCCGATAAACTCGATCCACGTTCGGATACTATGGTGTTTAGGTGTTCGGGCAAACTGCCAATAAAGTCTTCCAACTCGGCGGTATTAATAGCTTTCTGTAACGATTCATCGGTTACCGTATCGCTAAAGGCAATATTCTCGCGGATGCTCATGTTAAATATGATACTATCCTGGAAAACAAAACCCACCTGGCTATGGAATGATTCACTATTGTATACAGCAATGCTTTTGCCATCAAACAATACTTCGCCCTCACTGGCATTTATAAGCCCGGTGAGTAAATAAAGTAATTGCGATTTGCCGGCCGAGGTTGGGCCAATGATAGCAATTTTTGAACCTGCCGCTACTTTTAATGATATGCTTTTTAACGCAAACTTTTGTCCGTAAAGTACCGATACATTTTTGAGCTCCACATCTCCTTTAAGCGTTTCTTTCAGGGAGCCGCCTTCGGCAACATCCGGTGCATCCAACACAACGCTGATGCGTGTGAACGATGCGGTGGCCTGTGCTATCAGGTTGCTCATAAAGCCTAAAATAAATATCGGGAATATAAACAGCGATAAATAACTGTTAAAGGCGGCAAAATTACCCAGGCTCATACTGCCGGCTATTACAAAGTGCCCGCCCATTACCAAAATGGTTAAGGCCGCCAAATTGGCTGTAAAGGTTACTATGGGTATTAACCCTGCAAAAAAGCCTAATATTCTTAAACCATAATCTTTAGCTTCGGTATTGGCACTCAAAAACTTATTATATTCCAGTTGCTGCGAGTTAATAACCCGGATAAGCGCTGCCCCCAGGATACTCTCGTTTATCACCTTATTAAGCTGATCAATAACGCCGCGGCTTTTTATGAACAGCGCCCTTACCTTTTTTAAAACATACGCAAATGTGCCACCAATAATGGGGATAATAGCAATAACCGCCAGCGCCAGTTTCCAGTTAATGGCAAGCAGCATTACGCTGCAGCCAATGATGATAAACAGCGATGATACGATAGAAACCAGTGCCTGCGAAACAAACAATTTTATAGATTCAACATCGGCAGTAAGGTTGGTTAACAGCTTGGATGGATTGGCCTGTTCAATAAAGGCATAGCTTTGGCGCGAGATTTTATCCGAAAGCCTTTGCCGCAGGTCTCTTGCCACACGCTCCGAGGCATAAGTTTGGATAATGGTTTGCAGATAGCCAAAAACAAAGATAAACAGTGTGGCAATGGTGAATTTTTTAACAATATCATTCAGCACAAACTGCTTATGGGTATAGGCATCAATACCGTTGGCAATTATTCTGGGTAGCCAAAGATTGATACCGTTGGCCAATAACGCGAACAATAACAGCAGCGATACCAGGCCCATATAGGGCTTAAGCAGACTAAAAACACCGGGAGGTTTACTATTTGGCTGTGGTTTGGTTTCTGGTTGCATATTTTGTTTGATAATTTGTTGCCTGTAATATTTAAAATACAGGCAACACTGGTATTATTTCAGTAAAAGTAAAAATTAAAGGAACTCCTCAGTATTAAATTATTCCCTTATTTGTTATGACGATTGAAAGCCCAATACATTTTACCAGGATTTTGAGATTTTTCAGGATTAACAGGATTCTATCCAGAGCAATCGCTTTTCGGCTTTATCCCCAAAAAGATTGCCCATTACTTTGTCTTAAAATGAATTTACATCGCTCCAGAGGAGCAGAAGCTTTGTAGAATCTGACAAGTTGATATTTTTGAGCTCCAGAGGAGCTCCACTTATTGAACATCATAGGTGAAAAGTTTTAAAAGCAATTTCCCCGGGGTTCAATCAACACAATAATAATTGTTTATTTACTTTCTTGTAGCTTTATAAAAAAATCATACTATCAATGACCTCACTTTTTGATCCGGAAGCTAACTACATTTTAGAAGATGAAAGGGTATTGCTGCGCCCGCTAACAGCGGATGACCTGGAATACCTGCTGCCCTTTGCAGTTAACGAACCAGATACATGGAAATACTCCAACGTAAGCGCAAAGTATGAGGAAGGTATGACGCGCTATATAATGGCAGCCTTAAAAGCGCGTGCAGAAGGCCGTGAATATGCTTTTGTTGTTATTGATAAAACTACTGGCGAATATGCGGGTAGTACGCGCTATTACGATATCCAGCCAGGCTTAAATAGCCTGCAGCTGGGTTACACATGGTATGCCCAAAAGTTCAGGGGATCGGGCTTAAATAAACACTGTAAATTCCTTTTGCTGCAATTTGCTTTTGAAGAATTGAATATGGTCCGCGTTGAATTCAGGGCCGATGCACGTAACGAACGCAGCATAGCCGCCATGAAAAGCATAGGCTGCCAGGTAGAAGGCATTTTACGCAGCAACATGCCGCTGGAAGACGGCGGCAGGCGCGATTCCATTGTGCTTAGTATTTTAAAAGATGAATGGGAAAATGGCGTTAAGGTGAATTTAAAGGCCAAGTTGTAAGGAAGATTATAAAAGCGGGGCATGTGCGATTCCTTCCTTGGGGAAGGAGGAGGAAGGGGTTTGCGAGCGATGGGACCGCTGCTATTCAAGCGTAAAAGTCTGGTGTAGAAACCCCTCCCTGCACCCTCCCGTTGGTAGGGAATCGCACGGGGCCGATCTTTTTACAATCTTCCGAACGCATATGGGGATAACACGAATGGTTAACAATCTTCAAGGCTTTGCGTCTTCGCGTCTTTGCGTGACTTAAGTTTTAGATATTCCATCTGAGATCTTAAAAAAACACACCCATGTCATTAAATTAAAAAACTTACCTGTTTACAGCTATAAATGGCTCAATTCCCGGATATTTATGCAAATCAATATAGTAACAAATTGGTTTGTAAATTATCCTAACATAAAAATTATCCTTTGGAAACTATTCTTAATATTTTAAACCTCAGTAAAACTTACCACAGCGCCGGGCGTATGCTTACGGTACTTAATGATATCAACTTCGCTATAACCGAAGGTTCAACCAACGCCATTGTTGGCCCATCGGGCAGCGGCAAAACTACCCTGCTGGGCTTATGTGCCGGGCTCGATCGTTCAAGCGCCGGCTCTGTAGAACTAAACGGCATTAACCTGGGCAATTTAACCGAGGACCAGCGGGCGCAGGTACGTAACCAGTATGTGGGTTTTATATTCCAGAATTTTCAATTGTTGCCAACACTAACCGCATTGGAAAATGTGATGGTGCCTTTAGAGCTCCGGAACGAAAAAAACATTAAAGCCAGGGCGCTGGACCTGCTGGATAAAGTTGGCCTGGCCGACCGTGGTCACCACTACCCTGCTCAGTTATCGGGCGGCGAGCAGCAAAGGGTATCGCTGGCACGCGCCTTCTCCAACTCGCCCAGGATCCTTTTTGCCGATGAACCAACCGGTAACCTGGACGCTGAAACCAGCGAAAAGGTGGTAAAACTAATCTTCGACCTGAATAAAGAGGCCGGCACCACGCTGGTTTTGGTAACGCACGACCTCGACCTTGCAGCCAGAACACAACGCATCATCAGGATACGGGGCGGCAAACTGGTATCTAACGAAAAAACAATTAACGGGTAAGCTATGGATATCGATCCGGTTAATTATAAAAGAAAAGTAAACATAAGCTGGCTGTTCAATATGGCCTGGCGCGATAGCAGGAAAAACCGTTCAAGGTTATTTCTCTTTATATCAGCCATTGTGTTTGGCATAGCCGCGCTGGTGGCCATCTACTCGTTCAGGTATAATGTGCAAAGCGATGTAAACGGGCAGGCTGCTACGCTTATAGGTGCCGATCTATCGGTATCGGGCAATAAACCTGTTGATCCAAAACTAAAACACATCCTTGATTCTTTGGGAGACGAAAGATCAACCGAACGCAGCTTTGCATCCATGGCCTACTTCCCAAAAACCAAAGGCACAAGGTTGGTACAAATAAGGGCTTTAAAGGGCGACTACCCTTACTATGGCGTCATTGAAACTACACCAGAGGCAGCCGGAAAGGCTTTCAAAAAAGTAAAAGCCGCCCTGGTTGATAAAACCCTGATGCTGCAATTTGGCGTAAATGTTGGCGATTCGGTACGGGTAGGTACAGAGATGTTCCTGATTGAGGGCACACTGAATAAAGCACCGGGGCAAAGCGGGGCCATGGCAGGGATTGCCCCGGTGGTTTACATCCCTATGCAGTACCTGGAGCAAACCGGGCTCATGAAAACCGGCAGCCGGGTTAACTATATTTTTTATTATAAATACAACCATAAGGTTGATATGGGGAAGCTTACCAAAATGCTTGGCCCTATAGTAGACAAAGCCGGCATGGGCTATGAAACCATTGAAATGCGCA
Source organism: Mucilaginibacter sp. P4_G9 (assembly GCF_056400985.1). NCBI lineage: Bacteria > Pseudomonadati > Bacteroidota > Sphingobacteriia > Sphingobacteriales > Sphingobacteriaceae > Mucilaginibacter > Mucilaginibacter sp. P4_G9. Next base: position 5,236 of record NZ_JBFUKF010000129.1, read on the forward strand.
AGGAAAATACCGGTCGCGCCTTTGGCGATTTAGGCAGATTCCTGTCGCTGGTTGGGTTTATAGCCTTACTGTTGGGTTGTGTTGGCGTTGCCAGTGCTATCCATATTTATGTGCGCGAAAAAATTGCTTCCATTGCCATTATGCGCTGTTTGGGCGTTAAAGCATCCGAAGCGTTTTTGATTTACCTGGTACAGATAGCAGGTATCGGGCTTATCGGTTCGGTAGTGGGCGCGGCATTGGGTACGGCTATTCAGCATTTACTGCCAATAGTATTTAAAGATTTCTTGCCGTTCACCATTTCTGTAGAAATTTCGTGGCTGGCTATTTGGCAGGGTATTTTGTTAGGGGTTATCATCTCTATCCTGTTTGCCTTATTACCGCTGATATCTGTACGTAATATATCGCCATTGAATACCTTGCGCATGTCTTTTGACGACGCTGGCAGCAAGCGCGATCCATTGCGCTGGTTGGTTTACCTGTTGATTGTAGGATTTGTAGTGGGTTTTACTTACCTGCAATTAGATAGCTGGCTGGGGAGTTTATTTTTCACACTTGGCATCCTGGTAGCTTTTATGATACTGGCTGCTGTAGCCTGGTTACTTATGCGGGTAATGAAACTGCTTATCAACAGCAGGTGGAACTATTTATGGCGACAAGGCTTTGCCAATTTATACCGGCCAAATAACCAAACGCTTATCCTGATGGTTTCCATCGGACTAAGCACAGCTTTTATTTGCACCCTGTTTTTTATCCAGAGTATTCTTATTGGCCAGGTAAATTTATCAAACAGCGCTAATCAATCCAATATGATATTGTTTGATATCCAAAAAAGCCAAAAGAATGCCGTTGCCGATTCAACGCGCAAGCAAGGTTTGCCGGTATTGCAGCAGGTGCCAATTGTTACCGTACGATTAGAACAGATCAACGGAAAAACCGCGGCCGATGTAATGCGGGATACTACCATCCAAATTCCTCATAGTGTTTTTACCTGGGAGTACCGGGTAACCTTCCGCGATACACTTTCAACTTCCGAGAAACTTTTGGATGGCACCTGGATAGGTAAAGCCGAAGCTGGCAAGGATATACCGGTATCGGTAGAAGAAAACCTGCAGAAACGTGCGCACCTCAAAGTAGGCGATAAACTGACATTTAACGTGCAGGGCGTATCGATGCCTGCCTATGTAGCCAGCATCCGTAAGGTAAACTGGGGCAAGGTACAAACCAATTTCCAGGTGGTGTTCCCTACAGGAGTTTTGGAAGATGCACCGCAGTTCCAGGTACTGCTTACGCATGTACCATCTAATAAAGTGTCGGCTAAATTTCAGCAGGCAATCGTAAAACAGTTCCCCAATATTTCTATTATCGACCTGGGCCTGGTATTAAGTATCCTGGATGAATTATTAGGTAAGATAAGCTATGTTATCCGTTTCATGAGTGCGTTCAGTATTATTACGGGTATTGTGGTTTTGATAGCTTCGGTACGCATCAGCAAATACCAGCGGATACAGGAAAGCGTTTTGCTGCGAACCCTGGGCGCAAGCCGAAAACAGATTTTTGCTATAACGGCTTTGGAATATTTATTTTTAGGCAGCTTATCGGCCTTAACGGGAATCCTGATAGCGGTTGCCGGAACCTGGTTCCTTGCAAAATACAGCTTCGAAATCCCTTATGCTGTAAGCTTTATACCGGCTTTTGTATTATTTTTAGTCATCGCTATACTAACCGTTGTAATCGGCTTGTTAAATAGTCGTGGTGTATTGAACAAACCACCGTTAGAAATATTGAGGGCAAACGCTTAATTATTATGCACAAACTAAAATTAACATACCTGCTGCTTTTTGTAAGCGTTGTATTATCTGCCTGCGGCGAAAAAAACAAACCGGCTTCCCCTGCTTCGGGCCAGGCCGATGCCACTACCAGGGCCGATGCATCGGCAGTAAAAACTATTTTGTTTTTTGGTGATAGCCTTACGGCCGGTTACGGTTTGGATGATCCTTCGGATGCTTTCCCTGGTGAGATCGCAAAAAAGATCGATTCGCTAAAAATGCCTTACAAAGTGATTAATGCCGGCGTAAGCGGCGAAACATCTGCCGGTGGCAACAGCCGGATAGATTGGACATTAAAGCAAAAGGTTGATGTTTTTATACTGGAATTGGGCGCAAACGATGGTTTACGCGGTATCCCACCTAATGAAACTACCAAAAACCTGCAATCCATCGTAGATAAGGTAAAGGCCAAATACCCTGAAGCAAAACTGGTAATGCTGGGCATGCAGGTGCCCCCTAATATGGGTGCCGATTATGTAAATAAATTTAAAGCCGTATTCCCGGCAATTGCCGCAAAAAACAAAATGACGCTGGTGCCCTTCCTGTTACAGGGCGTGGGCGGTCACCCGGATCTGAACCAGCCGGACGGCATCCATCCTACAGAAAAAGGCGCCAAAATAGTAGCTAATAATGTTTGGGATGTTTTAAAGGGGCTTTTATAAGAAAACAGGTTGTAGAGTAGTAAAATTTCGCGAAACGTTGAACGAGAAATGACGTTTTAAAAAAGGGCTGTCATGGTGAGCCTGTCGAACCATAACGGGCAAAGGCCTCTGCGCTCAACCCTTCGACAGGCTCAGGGTGACAGGCCTTTACACCTTAAAAACCGGCTGTCATGGTGAGCTTGTCGAACCATAGCGGGTGAAGGCCTCTGCGCGCGACCCTTCGACAGGCTCAGGGTGACGGGCCAATTACTCGCATAAGTAAAAACACGTCATCCCCATTTTCCCAAGATTATCCTGGTGGTTACCCTCAATGACGACCAGTTTTTTATTTTTAGACAGCCTCTTATAAAGGCTCGTTTAAACCGCCTTCCCCACTTTTTGAGATTTAGATAGATAATCCTCCAACCCTAATGATGAATAATTTATAGCGTTGCCAAATAAGTTAACATAACTTGATTTTGGTTTTTCATCTTTTAAAACCACATCAACCTCTAATTTATTTTTCTTTTGCCGGCCGTTAAGGCCACGCATAATTATAGATTTAATGGCAAGATCTTCTGATGGTAAAGAATAACCTATAAAAATGAGTTTATCTGCATTGCGAATAGCTTCCATAGCCGATTTCCAGATCTGTAACAGGTTTGAATCCCTGATATCCCTTACAAAAGAAGGGGTAACCATGACGCTTTTTAAGGTAAGTGAGTTATTGCAAACGCATGTATTATCCATCTTTTTTTTGGTTAAGTGTGCCTGGTGCAAAATGCTTCCATAAGGATTTATATAGTATTGCCCGCAATAATCGCACTTTACCCAGTTAAGCGAGCCGTGAAGCTTAAAATATTTAAAAAGCGGCCGGCTTTGCTGAAACTCTATTTCATCAGTATGTACGCTCCTATAATTAATGCCGTAATCAATCCTGTTATTTTCGGCTGCATTAATAAATTGCTCATCAATAATTAAATCATAATTAGTAGTAATTATACTTACCGTGCCATTTTTCTTTTCCAGCTTTATGGGGTCAAAAAACAATGGAAGCAATTTTTCCTCGCTTTTTGAATAATCTGTTAAATGATAAGCTATCAGTAATTCATCAACAGCCCTTTTCAACAAAGCCTGAAAATCCCTGAGATTTCTTTCATTAAGTTTTGGGTGCGGCGGCATGCCGTGTAAGCAGCAATGATCAACAAATGATAAAACCTCGGTTATATTGGGGATATCCTGGTTTTGATTTAAATTATTTTTTTTGAAGTTCTTTAACCCGGGATAAATCAGGTACAGGTATTGCAAAAGTTTTTCTTCCTGCTCCCATTCTTCATCTGTTTTGGTTTCTCCTAATTCAAACAGGTCGTGTTTTAAAAGCTTTGATAATATCTCGGGCATAATCTCGCCGGTAAGTGGATATCCAAAGCTTTTACTGAAACCGGCACCCAAAAAATAAACTACATCTTTCATTGCGCTACTTTTATGTCCTTGTTAAATAGTTTTTGGGCTTTTTGATTCTGGAGAGGGGGATATTGCTGCGGCTGATCTCCTTGCAGAGAGATAGTGTTTTTCATAAATATTAAAAATAAGGTTTAGGTTAAAAAGTATTTTTTTGATTTGATTTTGTCCTCTTGCAGCCTTTCGGAAGAAGCCCTTAAGGTATCAGGCAGATCGAACTTGCATAGTTTTATACCTTGCAGAATCTTCCTTTTTAAAAGATCCAACCGGACTTATTAAATCATTAATCATAAACTTAAAATCAGTTACTTATATCGATATAAATATACCTCAAAGCATATAAACCACAATAGGTGTTTTCACCGTAATTATAACCGTATTTTTACGGAACGACAAAAAAGAGACAGGTACTATGCAGGTGGAATTTGCAAGGTTTTATACATGAAAGCGTCTTAGGGTGCTCCTCAGTCTACCAACTTAATCAACCAAAGCCTGGTACACCATAACCCGAAACTTATCTTGTATGGCATTATGAGGCAACGGCCAGTTCTGTAAAAACAGCAGGCATACCAGGTGTTCTTTAGGGTCCACCCAGTAAAGGGTTCCATAAAACCCACCCCAGGCAAAAGAGCCTTCGCTTATGCCCAGCTTTTTTGAACCTGTTTCTGAAGTAATGCCAAAACCCAGCCCAAACTTATCTTTTTCTGCATTGAGGTACAGATCGCCGATCTGGTTGGTGGTCATGAGCTGAACCGAATGACGGGACAGTAAACGCTGCCCATTGTAAACTCCCCCATTCAGCAACATTTGTAAAAAAACTGCATAATCCTTAATAGTTGAACTTAACCCCGCCCCTCCGGCATAATAAGTACCGTTAACGGTTGGATAATTGACATTTAATCCCGGAAAAAATGAGTCATTCAATTTAATAAGGCGGCCCTGATTATTGGGCGTATAAACGGCTACCAGCCTGCTTTGCTTTGCTGCCGGGATATAAAAATAAGTATCCTTCATACCCAGCGGCTCAAAAATCCGCTCTTTAAAAAACTGGTCTAAACTTTTGCCCGATATTCGCTCTACCAGGTAACCCAGCACATCTACGTTTAAGCCATAGGTCCAGCGTTCGCCTGGTTGGTGCACCAATGGTAAAGTTCCCAGTTTGTTAATAGAATTGGCCAGTAATATCTTATCGGTAACAAAACCAGCCTGTATACCCGCTTTGGCATAAATGGCGTTTACCCGGGGCGAACCAATCTGGGCATATCCAATACCTGATGTATGTGTAAGCAGATCGCGGATGGTTATTTCTCTTTTGGCCGGAATAGTGGTGTAAGTTGTATCCTTTGAATTATAAGTATCTATCACCTTTGGATGGGCAAACGTCGGGATATACCTGGAGATGGGATCATCCAGTAAAAATTTGCCTTCTTCAAAAAGCATCATCACTGCTACACTGGTAATGGCTTTGGTTTGTGATGCAATGCGAAATATAGCATCATTGTTCATCAGCTTTTTTTGTTCCAGATCTGCAGCGCCGAATGATTTATTATAAACTACCTTACCATTGCGGGCTATCAACGCCACCGCTCCGTTTACATAACCCGAATCGATGTTTTGTTTAATCATGTTGTCAATCCGCTGCAGCCTTTCAGCAGAAATTTTTTCACTTGCCGGCGTCCCCGCCTGCAATGCACCCTGTGCAAAAACATCACCTGCAAGGGCTATGAATAATATAAAAGTGAAGATCTTTTTCATTCCGGGAATGAGGTTTATAATTGAATACAAAATAAGATTTTTTTAGGATAAATCCGAGGGAAAACTTACTAAAACAGGGAATATTTTTGATTTTTTTTACACAAAAAAAGATCGCCCATAACAGGCGATCTTCTCATTTATATATATTGGGATATTAATAGTTATTACATAATTACCGGTAATTATTACTTAGTGGCGTACACCAAAACCTCCGCGGTTATCGGCAAAACGTTGTCCGTCGCCACGGTTGCCGTGATCCCTGCCGCCCCAGTTTCCCTGATGCCCGTTGCCTTGGTTGCCGTGGTCCCGGCCGCCCCAGTTGCCCTGATTATGTCCGTTGCCTTGGTTTGGCCTGCCACCCCAGTTTCCACGATCACGCCCATCATTTGGCCCGCCTCCCCAATTGCCACGGTCATTATTCCTGTTGCCTCTGTCCCATCCACGGTTATCGCGGTTTTGGTGGGCATATCCTCCATTATATCTTCTTTCAAAACGGTGACCCCAGTTACCGCGGTCGCCATTATAACCACCCCATCTTCCCCTGTAAACATCATGGCGTAAATATGGGCGATAGCCGCGTACTTCGTACCTTACAGCGGTACGCCAGTTATAGTTACGGTATGCGCCGGGCAGGTAAGCACGGGTTACCCAGGTGTTACCATCGTTGTAGTAGTAGCAGTGTGCTGCAGGGCTGTAATAAGCTTCTACTTCGGGCAGGTAATAATAGTCATCACCATCGTAGTTATAATTTACTTGTGCATCGTCATAATAAACCGGTTGTTCCTCTACTACCACGGGGCGTGGAGCCGGAACATAAACGCGGCGGGCAGGGATATTAAAACCTACATGTATAGATACTTGTGCGTCGGCTTTACCGGCCATTAAACCGCTTATTGCTATTGCTGATAATATGGCTATCTTTTTCATTTTGTTAAATTTTATACAGTTAGGACGGCTACACCCTGTAATGGTTTAATCCCTTATTGCTATCTATGTCTAAACAGCTATATATCAGTATTTAATTTTTCGGTTGAGTTTAAAAATGAAATTTAATTCCGACCGGGTGATCTGTCTCGTGAATTACTTGTTTAAAAAACTACAAATGCGTCTGTGTCATACAATTACTACAAAACAGATTTCGGGATTCACTGTATATTTATTTAATTTGATAACCAATAATCTTTACCATGAAAAACAGGAATTTATTTTCGGCATTGCTGCCTGCTGTGGCAATTACCAGCTGTATGTTATTTTTTACCGCGTGTAAAAGCGGCGGACCTGCTGATAAAAAAAGCGGCGACTCTACCGGTACAGCTACTACCAACAATGCAGGACTTAAATTACCCGCCGGATTTTCCGCTGCTGCCATTGCCGATAATTTGGGCGGCACCAGAGAGATAGCAGTTACTCCGCAAGGCGATATCTATGTAAAACTAACGGGCGCAAAAAGTGGCAAAGGCATTTTATTTTTACACCAGGATGGTGATAAAGCTACGGTAAAAACAAGCTTTGGCGATTTTAGCGGCACCGGTGTTTATGTAAAGAATGGCTACCTGTATGCATCATCCGACGTAGAAGTTTTCCGTTATAAACTGAATGATAAAAACGAGGTGATTAACCCCGCTCAACCCGAAAAAATAGTTACGGGCTTAATAAGCCGTAACGAGCATGAGGCAAAAGCTATTACTTTAGATAATGATGGCAACCTGTATGTTAATATAGGCGCTTACTCAAACGCATGCCAGGTAGAGGATCGTAAAAAAGGTTCGCCGGGCCAAAAGGGCTGTCCTATTTTAGATTCGGCAGGGGGGATCTGGCAGTTTAAGGCCGATAAACTTAACCAGCATTATGGCGACGGTGTGCGCTACGCAACCGGCCTGCGCAATGTGGTTGGGATGGACTGGAACCAGCAAAACAACCAGCTTTTTGTAATGCAGCATGGCCGCGATCAGTTACATGACCTGTTCCCTGAGTATTTTACCACCAAACAATCTGCTGAATTACCTGCCGAATGTATGTACGCCATTAAAAAAGGCGATAACGCCGGCTGGCCTTATATGTATTACGACCAGCAGCAACATAAAAAAATATTAATGCCGGAATATGGCGGCGATGGCAAAAAAGAAGGCGGAGAAACTGCAATTGATCCTGCAGCTGCATTCCCCGGGCACCTTGCCCCCAATGGATTGTTATTCTACACAGGCAGCCTATTCCCCGAGAAATATAAAAATGGCGCTTTCATTGCTTTCCATGGGTCATGGAACCGCGCGCCCGAACCACAGGCTGGTTATTTTGTGGTTTTTCAGCCGTTTAAAGATGGTAAAGCAAGCGGCCAGTGGGAAATATTTGCTGATGACTTTGCTGGAAGCGCAGAAAAAGCAGCATCCGGGCGGGCCGAGCACCGCCCCTGTGGACTTGCCCAGGGCCCCGACGGCTCACTATATGTAACCGACGACAGTAAGGGAACTATTTATAAGATAACCTATAAAAAAGGCTAAAGGCTAAAGGCTAAAGGCTAAAGGCTAAAGGCTAAAGGCTAAAGGCTAAAGGCTAAAGGCTAAAGGCTAAAGTAACAAAAAAAGCGATAGTTTTACCATCGCTTTTTTTGTTACTTGTTAAGCAAGCTTTACGCTTTAAGCCTTCAGCTTTAACCTTTCTACTCCGTAATCTGGTAAGTATAAGCCAGTGTTTGCTCCATTTTGGAACGGACACGTTTCAGGCTTTGTTCAATATCAGCTCTTTCTTCATTTACGGTTACTTCCATAAATGCTTTGTGATAGTAGGATAAAGCTTTGGTCCATTGCTTGTTCTTTTCATAGAATAAGCCGAGCAGATCATAAATGCCGGCGGTATCTACACCGGGTGTATTAAGGGCTTTGACAGATACGGTGTTAACC
>NZ_JBFUKF010000130.1:0-13593 GCF_056400985.1 Mucilaginibacter sp. P4_G9
TTGCCATCATTGCGAAAATATATCTAATTAAATAAGGCGTTCAAATATTTTCGACAATTATACATTATTTGTTTCTTTGATTTTTTAATAATTGTGTCATATTATCAATTCTGCATAATCTGGCAATCTGTAGACGATAAAAAAAGTCACCAACAAAATTTGTATTTTTGTCGAATTATGAAAGCAGATCAGAACGATAGCGTAAGAGAAGAGATCATCGCGGCAGCCGGTGTGGTATTTGAGCGTTACGGCTTTGTAAGGGTATCTATGCAGGATATATCAAATGAATGCAAAAAAGGCCGAAGTACACTTTATCATTATTTTAAGAATAAAACAGAGGTGCTTGATGCGTTGTGTCACAAAATGTTTTCCCAATGCCTTGAGGAAAGTAAAGCTACGATAAGTAAGCGCCGTTCTTTTTCAGCCAATATTGAATCATTTAACGAGTTGAAAGTCAAACGCCTGCGCGAGTTGGTTTTAAAATACAGCCTGATTATAGAAGACATGAGGCAGGATCCATCGCTGCTGATTATGCAGTCACGTATTATGTCTGAAGAAGAGATTTTAGCCGTGAAGCTCATGATCAGGTGGGCTATGGAAAACAAGGAAATAGCGGAACTAAACGAGGAAGACAGCCAGTTTTTAGCAGAGACCTTACAAACGGTTTTCAAGAGCTTTGATCAGGAAATCATTCTTTTTGGAAGGTTTCCGCAATTTGAAAGCAAAATAACCTGGCTGGCGCAGATAATACATAAAGGCCTGATATAGAAGCACCTGAAAAGAGGCCAGGTAAACTTTAGCCGAATGGTCTAAATCAATTGGCTGACAGTTGGATATATTGACCAAAGACGGAACGTTGCAGAAACTTCGCAGGGGTATATTATTTCCCGATCGATCAGGTCCAAAAAACCTTCATCAAAAATCCACTATCGGGTAAACCTCAAAATTCACCATCTCCAAAGCCTCGGTAATGATTTCTAAAATAGCATTGTCATCAGCTATTTTACGAGCACCAAAACTCCAACATTCACTGTGCAACGCATGAACTGACCGAACGGGCAACCGATGGTAACGCAGGCGCTCCTTTGTTTGATCAGTGCCTGCATTACCGAAGGGCTTGGGGTACGCGGCATATTTGTCGCTTTCCTGGTAAGCATTGGCATCAACTATTCTGAATATTTTACTGAGCAACTGATTCTACTGGAAGCGTTGCAGCGGATTCTATTCCTTTAGTTGGTGAGCAGAGAAGCGTACAGGGCTGGAATCCAAAAACAGATAAAAAACACTGTCCATCTCAATCGGTAAAATACCTGACTCACCTACCGGTCTGTCCGGTTAAGCAACTTTTTGATTGATCCCAACCAACCGCCGCGATACTTTTGAATTGAATAAGCAGACATCGGAAGTACCAAATTGGAATAGAAACGACCGATTGGCTATAATTTAAATGTAAATAGAATAATTCGTCGTCATAAAAATTAAAAAAAATGGAAAATGTTAATAAAGCAAAAGGAAGTAGAGTTGTAAAAGTTGCAGCTGTACAAATCAGCCCGGTCCTATATAGTCGTCAGGATACAGTTGAAAAGATCATCAATAAAATTAATGAGCTGGGAGAAAAAGGTGTGCAATTTGCAACCTTTCCAGAGACCATTATTCCTTATTACCCGTATTTCTCTTTCATCCAGGCTCCCTACATGATGGGGAAACAACACCAACTCCTGATGGATGAAGCGATCGTAGTTCCTTCTGCTGACACAGAGTCTATCGGGCAGGCTGCTAAAATGGCCAACATGGTCGTATCGATTGGCGTCAATGAGCGTGACGGTGGCTCAATATATAATACGCAACTTTTATTCGATGCAGACGGCACCTTGATCCAGCGCAGACGCAAACTTACGCCTACCTACCATGAGCGCATGGTTTGGGGGCAGGGCGATGCATCCGGATTACGCGCTGTTGACAGTGCAGTCGGTCGTATCGGTCAATTGGCTTGTTGGGAGCACTACAATCCGTTGTTTCGGTACGCCATGATAGCCGATGGCGAGCAGATCCATTCTGCAATGTATCCGGGATCTTTTTTGGGTCATTTGCACAGCGAGCAGACAGAAATTAATGTACGCCAGCACGCCCTGGAATCAGCCTGTTTTGTAGTTTGCGCGACAGGTTGGCTTGATGTCGACCAACAGGCGCAGATCGCAAAGGATACAGGCGGCCCTATTGGCCCAATTTCAGGCGGCTGTTTCACTGCGATTATAGCCCCCGATGGACAAATAATTGGTGAACCAATAACATCGGGTGAAGGTGAAGTAATTGCCGATATCGATCTTGCTCAAATAGATGCGCGCAAACGATTGATGGATGCAAACGGCCACTACAGCCGTCCCGAATTAGTTAGTTTGTTTATCGACCGCACCCCGGCCACTCAGGTTCATGGACGCAAAACATATGGCCAGCCTACAGTCTAAAATCAACAATTCATATCATACAACAAACCCGTCAAAAAATGAAAACGCTTAATGATAAACATGTTATAATAACTAAAATTAAAGAAATGAAACCTTCTCAAAGACTCCTATTAAGCCTGCTAACTATTTTTAGTATAGCAGTATTCTTTATTCCCGCGAAGGCGATAGCACAACAATCGGGAATCATACGCACAGATCTTCAGCGACATGATATCAGTGTTGCCGGACATGAAGCAATTCAAGTGCGTGTTGACTTTAAACCTTGCACTGCATTCGGAATGCACGCTCACCCCGGCGAAGAGATTATCTATGTGCTGGAAGGGATACTGGAATATGAGATTGAGGGCGATCACCCGGTAACGCTAAAGGCCGGAGATGTCCTTTTCGTACCGGCCGGGAAGTACCACTCGGCCAGGAATGCAGGAAATATTAATGCTGCAGAACTCGCAACTTATATTGTAGAAAAAGGTAAACCTCTCCTTGTCCTGAAAAAATAGCACAATTTATTTACGGAGATTAGCTCCCCTACCCGCGCAAATCTGCCATTGCTTCACCTATACCCCCAAAAAAACCGGTCTCCGACCGGCACTAAAAACGGGTTCATGAACTACCCTTTGTTTGTATGGATAACGCCCCGTTTCCATCATTATTGCGCGCAAAAAAATATAGTTAGGAAACGGCGTTTTGATACCTGATACCTTATATTTTTGGCTTTGCGCACATCAAAAAAACATCAGTATGATACCGGAAAACAAAAAAGAAGATAAAAACATGAACACATTTATACTTGGGTTTCAGCAAATCGAAAGATCAAAATTTATAGCTGTGGGAGGCAAAGGCGCTAATCTCGGCGAACTGTCGGGGATCAAAGGGATACGGGTGCCGAAGGGTTTTTGCGTAACCACCGAAGCGTATAAAAAAATAACCCAAAATAATCAGGAACTTAACAGCTTGCTGGATGAATTAACGCGTTTTAAAGCTGAAGAAAGGGGAAATATCAGCGAAATCAGCGCAAAAATCCGTATGATCATTGAAAACGCACCAATTTCTGAGGATATAGCTGAAGAGATTGCGGCTTATCTAACCAGGTTTGGTGAAAAAGATGCCTTTGCCGTGCGGTCCAGTGCTACGGCGGAAGACCYGCCGACGGCATCCTTTGCAGGCCAACAGGATACGTATTTGAACGTTATCGGAACGGAGGCCATTCTAAAGCATATCAGCAAATGCTGGGCGTCACTATTTACCGAGAGGGCAGTAATTTATCGCCTTCAAAATGGCTTCGACCATTATAAAATTCACCTTTCGGTAGTTGTTCAAAAGATGGTCTTCCCGCAGGTGGCTGGAATTTTGTTTACTGCCGATCCCGTTACTTCTAACAGAAAAGTGTTATCCATTGATGCCAGCTTCGGGCTTGGCGAGGCCATGGTTTCCGGCCTGGTGAATGCTGATCTCTACAAAGTGCGTAACGGCAATATTATTGATAAAAAGATATCCACCAAAAAACTGGCCATTTATGCATTAAAAGATGGCGGTACTAAAGAACAGGAGATTGAGCCTGAACAGCAGAATAAGCAAGCATTGACGGATGAGCAGATTTTACGGCTTGAGCACATAGGTAGAAAGATTGAAGAACATTTCGGCAGCCCCCAGGATATCGAATGGTGCTTGGCCAGCGATACATTTTATATTGTGCAGAGCAGGCCAATCACTACTTTATACCCGGTCCCTGAAGCGGATGATCAGGAAAATCACGTGTATGTATCTGTCGGACATCAGCAGATGATGACCGATGCCATGAAACCATTAGGGTTGTCTTTTTTCCTCTTAACGACCCGCGCACTCATGCGTACGGCTGGAGGAAGGTTGTTTGTTGATATCACGCCTATGCTGGCTACGCCTGCCGGCAGAGAAACTATATTGAATGTACTGGGGAAATCCGATCCACTCATAAAAGACGCCTTTACGATTATTATAGAGCGGGGAGATTTTATAAAATTATTACCTGACGATAATTCCGGCAAAAGCAATAAAAGTCCATCCCTTGCAGATTATAAAGCACTAAATGAATATGATCCTGCCATCGTTACTGATTTGATCAAGCAAAGTCAAACGTGGATAGAAGAATTAAAACAAACCATCCAAACGAAATCTGGCCTGGATCTATTTGACTTTATCCTGGAAGATCTCCAGCAATTAAAGCAACGTTCAGCTGAATCACAAAGCTTTAGTGTAATCATGACTGGTATGAATGCTGCATCATGGATCAATGAAAAAATGAACGAATGGTTAGGTGAGAAAAATGCAGCAGACATACTTTCTCAATCTGTACCAAACAATATTACATCGGAAATGGGTCGGGAACTATTGGATGTGGCAGATGTAATTCGTCCTTACCCAGAGGTAGTTGAATATTTACAACATGTAAAAAACGATAACGTTTTGGATGAACTGGTTAAGCTGAATGGTGGACAGGAAGCACGTGGCGTTATCGAGGCTTATCTCAACAAATACGGAATGCGATGTGCCGGGGAAATCGATATTACTAAAACCCGCTGGAGCGAAAACCCCATTACACTTGTGCCAACAATTCTTAGTAATATCAAAACCTTTGCGCCTGGTGTCGGCAACCGGAAATTTGAGCAAGGACGAAAGGAAGCTTTGAAAAAAGAACAGGAGTTATTAGATCGATTGGCGTCACTACCAGATGGTGAACAAAAAGCCAGCGAAACACAACGAATGATCAACCTTGTCCGGAATTATAGTGGTTATCGTGAATATCCAAAATACAGCATCGTTAATCGTTACTTCATTTATAAGCAGGCTTTGCTGAAAGAAGCCGAACAACTGGTACAAGCCAACGTTATTCATGAAAAAGAGGATATATACTATCTCACATTTGAGGAGCTTCGCGAAGTGGTACACACTCACAAACTGGATTACTCCATCATCAACAAACGGAAAGATGAATACAAAATCTATGAAAAACTAACTCCGCCGCGTGTTATTACATCTGATGGCGAAATTATTACAGGTAAGTACAAACGAGAAAATCTCCCGGCCGGAGCTATTGTAGGTTTACCTGTTTCTTCCGGAATGATAGAGGGACGGGCACGTGTTATCTTAAACATGGAAGAAGCTGATCTGGAAGATGGGGATATATTAGTCACCTCATTTACTGACCCCAGTTGGACACCRTTGTTTTTATCCATAAAAGGCCTGGTCACCGAAGTTGGCGGACTGATGACCCATGGGGCAGTTATCGCTCGTGAATATGGTTTACCGGCAGTTGTTGGAGTGGAGAATGCTACACGGCTGATCAAAGACGGACAGAGAATCCGCGTAAATGGAACGGACGGATATGTAGAAATACTATAAATTGAGGCGCTTTTTATTAGTGACGATCAAATTCATTTAATATTCCATTATGCTACACGGAATACTGTAGCCCCATAATTATAAAAAAGATCTAAAAACAATTTAAGATTACAATCTTTTATTAATTCTATTTACCTTTAATAAACCAAAGACAACCCATTGTTTAAACCTTATCTACATCCATATGAAAATTACAAATCACTGGTTAGAAGCCGACTCGGACGGCGAAAAAATAAAAATTTCTAAATCCGGGAATGTCAGAGATCCTATAGATCCAGATTATTTGGTAATTCATTATACCGCCACAGATACTGCACAGTCAGCAATAGACTGGTTTATGGATACCCGGTCGAACCCCGATAAAATTGCGGCCCATATTGTATTAAATACCGATGGCACAATTACACAGCTGATACCTTTTAATCACAGGGCAAATCATGCCGGTACCAGTACCTGGGATGGGGTAGATAGTTTTAATTATCATGCCATAGGGATAGAAATTGTAAACCCTGGTTTTGTGGAAAAGCTGGCAGATAATACTTTTAAACGCGCTACAGATGATGGTGTAAAAATTTACCCGGCTACCGATGGCGATAAGTTTATGAAGATTGATCATAAGCATAAGTTTTGGACAGGTAAAAACAACCATTACTGGCGCATCTTCCCTGATGCTCAGCTAGAGGCGCTATACAAGCTTTGTAAGGTATTATTTGATACGTATCATTTAATAGCAGCCGTTGGTCATGACGATATCTCTCCCGCACGTAAGCCAGATCCCGGACCGGCATTTCCCTGGGATACATTTAAAGCAAATGTATATGGCAGYACTAACAACACTGGTAAAATTTATACGATAAATACAGAAGGCACTAATTTTAGAAACTCATTTTCTACCAATGCCCCCGTACTAAAAAAATTAACAAAAGGTTATGAAGTTGGCTTGATAGAAACAAACGGGCAATGGAGTAAAGTATACCTGGTAAACAGCCAGGCCGAAGTATTGCAAAATGTGGATGGCAAATTAAGAAGCATTAAAACCATAGGATGGATATTTAGCTCGTTATTATCTTTAAAAGCTGGTCAGTAAGCATTTGGTAGGCTCCCCTATGGTTTGCCTTACTCATCGAGATACTGGTTAGCTTTACATTCTTGTTCTTTGTGGGCTTGTAAATCTTTATAACGCTTTTTTTTAAGTCATCGCCAGCGATCCGTCAGTTCACCATTCCGCGATTACCCATCTCCGAGAATCCCTGGTATCTTTAAATCTTACTCATATTTCCGAAACAGATCGCGTCAGCATCCTTGAATCAAATGAACGTTTGAACATCCCAGGCTACGATGTTTCATGTTGTCCATATTATTGACCCTATTTGTACCTGTTAATGCCTAAAATAAACTACTGCTAAAAAAGGTAAGTATGATGCTGAAAAGGATCATAAGTAACTTTTTTATGAAGATAGTCAGCATAAATCATATAACGGCGTAAAATCGGACCAAAGAATAATTTTATTCTTTAATTTGGCTCTTCATAATAAGTAATCCTATTTTGCTATTAATGACCTGATAAATTAAGTTAACATGCTTTTGATTTTAAATGTAATTTTCCTGCTTTCGTTCCTGGTTTTTGCCTGGTTAAATCTGAATGATGTTGATTGGTACTTATGGGTGCCTATATATTTAAGTGCTGCTGTATGTTGCGGGATGGCTGCTTTTGGTAAGTTTTACCCTGTTATTTATCTTTTGCTTACAGCCTTTTATCTTGTTTATGCAGCAATTCTCTTTTTTCAAAAAGATGGTGTACGCGACTGGATAACTAAATATAATAAACCCAGTTTGGTTGAAAGCATGCAGGCAACCAAGCCCTATATCGAAAAAACAAGGGAGTTTTTTGGTTTACTTATTATTGCCGGGGCATTGCTTATTAATTATTTTGCGCTTTAACAAATGGTTATAACCACCTACAATAAAAAGGAACTGAACGAAATTATCRTGGATATAATCCAGGATAATATAGATCCGACTTCCTGGGCCTGGCTCAATGAGGATAGGAATGTATTGACTAATGTTGCATTTAATACGGCTTTCGTCATGATACCGCGTAAAACAGGCAAAGCAATCATAACTGTAACGCAGAAGCAACACGAATTATTAGCATCTATCAGACCAGGTTTTACAATCGATTACTGGACCGCTGACAGGCTTAGTAGGGTGTGGTTATTAACTAAATATGATCATACCGATCGGGACCGGTATTTCCAGGTGATTGAAAACCTTTTTTCGGTTGCCGAAATGAATGAGCAAATTGCTTTATATTCTGCACTTCCGGTATTGCCGTACCCCCAACTATGGGTTAAACGCTGCACGGAAGGCATCCGAAGTAATATAGGCACCGTACTGGAAGCCATTATGTACGATAATCCCTATCCGGCAGAAAACCTGGAAGAACCGGCATGGAATCAAATGATTTTAAAGGCTTTTTTTACAGAAAAACAGGTGAACAGGATATACGGCCTGGACCAAAGGGCAAATGAAGAACTTGCCCGCATATTAACCGACTATGCCATGGAACGCCATTCAGCCGGGCGGAAAGTAGACGATATGCTTTGGTATTTGGTTGGAAAATTTGTTGACCAGGCGCGATTGAGCGATATAAAACAAGGAAAATTTTAGAAAAATTAAGAAAAATCGAGAATTATAAGATATTGATCATATAAAAATTAAAGAAAATGTGTTGCAGCCATAATATAGAGGAAAGAAGTGTGCCATCGGTACAATCTGCAGAGAAATTTGATATGGATTTAATAAAGGGGATGAAATTCTTTGATCCGCATGTTCATATGACATCACGCACTACCGACGATTACCAGGCCATGGCCGACGCCGGAATAGTTGCTCTTATTGAGCCTTCGTTTTGGCTGGGGCAGCCGCGTACGGGAGTAGATAGCTTTAAAGATTATTACAGCAGCCTGGTTGGCTGGGAAAGGTTTCGTTCCTCGCAATTTGGAATAAAGCATTACTGCACCATAGGGCTCAACTCAAGAGAGGCAAATAATGAAGCCCTGGCCGAACAGGTTATGGAAATGCTGCCGTTATTTATGTATAAAGACGGCGTGGTTGGAATTGGCGAAATAGGATTTGACGACCAAACCGCAGCAGAAGAAAAATATTACCGTTTGCAACTCGACCTGGCAAAGGAAGCCGCTTTACCTGTACAAATTCATACACCTCACCGCGATAAAAAACGGGGAACCCAACGCAGCATGGATATAGCCATTGAACATGGGCTTGATCCGTATATGGTAATTGTTGACCACAATAACGAAGAAACTGTAAAAGAAGTGCTGGACAGGGGCTTTTGGACAGCCTTTACCATTTATCCGTTTACCAAGATGGGAAATCAGCGCATGGTTGAAATCACAAAGCAATATGGTTCGGAAAGAATCATGGTTAACTCTGCGGCCGACTGGGGTATTAGCGATCCGCTGGCGGTACCAAAAACTGCAGCATTAATGAAGCTCAATGGCATAAGCGACGCCGACATAGAATTGGTTACCTATCGAAACGCCATAACTGCTTTTGCTCAAAGCGGGCAAATCAACGAAGCCGACTTTGTTGCGGCCATTGATCAAAGCGCCAGGTTTGAAGGAAACAGTATTTTACGGGGCGGCCAACAGCCCCGCATCAATAAATCCTCTATTATTATCAGCTGACGGTTTTGAAAAAAATATTGGATTATTTACGGATGATGCGACCTGCCAACGTTGTAACCTCGGTTGCGGATGTATTGGCTGGCGCAGCCATAGCGGGTGCTTTTTCACAAGTGGCTTTCAAAGATCACTTACAGGCCATTATTACACTTTGTTTTTCCACAGCATGCTTATATGGTGGCGGTATAGTGTTTAATGACGTTTTTGATGCCAAACTGGATAAGGTCGAACGCCCGGAACGTGCTATCCCCAGCGGCCGCATCAGTCTTGTGCAGGCAGCTGTATTTGGCAGCGCACTTTTATTGGCAGGGATTATAGCTGCTGGTATGGTTAGCCTGGTATCAGCATTATTAGCAGCAGGAATCAGCTTTTTTGCCTTGTTATATAACAAGATCAGTAAGCATCACCCCTTTTTTGGTCCGCTTAACATGGGGTTATGCAGGGGTTTAAATTTGCTTTTAGGCATCAGCATAGTAACAGCTGCTTTAACGCAATGGTACTTTTTCGCAATTGTGCCTATCGTTTATATCTTTTCAATTACCATGATCAGTCGCGGAGAGGTGCATGGCGGCAGCAAGCGAAATTTATACATCGCCGCGCTTTTGTATGGTATAGTAACCGCTTTTATCCTTTACTTTTCCTACCTGAATAATAAATTGCTCCTATCTGTTATTATCCTTATACCATTTTTGTGGATGATCTTTAAACCATTGTTTAAGGCAATTCAAAACCCTATAGGTAAAAATATTGGCGGGGCGGTTAAAGCCGGCGTTATTTCATTAATACTGATGGATGCTGCATGGGCGGTAACATTCAGCACTGTTTATACAGCATTAATGATAGCCTGTTTACTGCCATTATCAATCTGGCTGGCAAAATTTTTTGCCGTCACGTAATTACATTAATTAAAAAACGTTTTTTCTGTATATGAAGCATTTATCTCAATCTTTTTCTGTAAAGTTTGAATACCAGGTTTATTTTACCACTGGCCTTTTTAATAAAACCAACAACTTATTTAACGACTTTTTACAAGGTTCCGGCGCACCGGCTTCATTACGTAAAATACTTTTTGTTGCCGATAAAGGCGTTCTTGACGCGCACCCTAAGCTGATAGCAGAAATACATGAATATTTTGCCTTTAGCAACCATGTGCGGCTTATTCCTGATATTTTGGTTGTACCGGGTGGTGAGGTAGTAAAAAATGACATAACTTATTTTGACAGCGTTGTTGAAGCTGTTAATACCTATGGCATTGACAGGCATTCCTATATTGCCGCTATTGGTGGCGGCTCGGTGCTCGACATGGTGGGTTATGCTGCGGCGGTATCACATCGTGGCATCAAACATATACGCATACCAACCACGGTGCTCTCGCAGAATGACTCTGGAATCGGGGTAAAAAATGGAATTAACTTCTTCTCCAAGAAAAACTTTTTAGGAACATTCATGCCTCCGGCTGTAGTTTTTAATGATGATGATTTCTTGAAAACATTAACCGATCGCGAATGGCGTTCAGGAATTTCTGAAGCGGTAAAGGTTGCTTTATTAAAAGATGAGCAATTTTTCAACTGGATTGAAAAAAATACTGAAGCATTGGTTAAACGCGATATGGAAACAATGAATTACCTGGTATGGAAGTGCGCGCAACTCCATATGGAGCATATTGCCGGCAACGATCCCTTTGAAAGCGGATCATCTCGACCGCTTGATTTTGGGCATTGGAGTGCACATAAGCTGGAGTACCTGAGCAATTTTGAAGTACGCCACGGCGAAGCAGTGGCCATGGGCATTGCACTGGATACCGTTTATTCTGATCTTTCGGGCCGTTTACCATCTGAGCAAAGCACCAGGATAATCCAAACCTYGCAAAGCCTTGGCTTTGAAGTTTCACATCCTTTATTGCAAATAGATAAAGACAACAGCCCAATATTAGCCGGACTGGAAGAATTTCGGGAACATTTAGGCGGGCAATTAACCATTATGCTGCTTAACGCTATTGGAGAAGGCGAAGAAGTGCACGAAATTGATACCAACCTGCTAAAACAGGCTGGCGAAAAATTAGCGCAGATGCATAAACTTCAATTGCACTAATCATCAACATTTATGAAACTTACAGCAGGGCATTTAACCTATTGCACCAATATACACGCCGGCGAAAACTGGGCCGATCATTTCAATGCTTTGAAACTGAGCTTTCCCGAAATAAAGCAGCAACTATCGCCAGATGCGCCAATGGGTATTGGGCTGCGGCTATCTAATATTGCCAGTATCGAGCTACTCCAGGGCGATAATCTGCTGCAGTTTAAACAGTGGTTACAACTTCATGATGCTTACGTGTTTACAATGAATGGCTTCCCGTATGGCGGGTTTCATAATGTTATAGTAAAGGACCAGGTGCACGCCCCCGACTGGACAACCAGCGACCGCGTGGCTTATACCATTAGGCTATTCCATATATTGGCTGTTTTGCTGCCCGACGGCATGGAAGGCGGTATATCAACTTCGCCGTTGAGTTACCGCAATTGGTTTGATAGCGAGGCTGCACTTGAAGCAGCCAAATCAGCGGCCACAAAAAACATATTGCAGGTAGCTGCAGAACTGAACATCATAAAACAAAAAACAGGTGTTAAATTACATTTAGATATAGAACCCGAGCCCGATGGGATCCTGGAAACAGGGAAAGAGTTTATCGAATGGTTTGAGCGGGACCTGCTGCCGCAAGGTGTTGGTTTTTTTGAAAAGGAATATAAAATACCAACTGCCGAATCGCAACAGCTCATCAGGGATCATATAAATTTATGTTATGATGTTTGCCATTTTGCCATAGGTTACGAACCGCATGAACTCATCATTGATGAATTAGCCCAAAAAGGAATAAAGGTGGGTAAGATACAGATCAGTGCTGCACTTAAAGCAACATTTGATGCATCGCGCGCCAATAAAAAGGCAATCCTGGCAGAGTTTGAAAAATTTAATGAATCTACCTACCTGCACCAGGTTATTGCCAGGCTTACCAACGGGGAATTGTTGCGCTACCCTGATTTGCCTAATGCATTAACAGCAACGGATGATGCTCATGAATGGAGAGCGCATTTTCATGTACCCGTATTTTTAGAGAATTTTGGCCTGCTTCAATCCACACAAGCCGATATAATAAAGGTATTAGCCATCCAGGCGCAAAACCCTTTTACCAATCATCTTGAAGTAGAAACTTATACATGGGGAGTATTACCGGATGCTTTGAAGATTCCCCTTACTCAATCTATTATCAGAGAACTGGAATGGGTTAAATCCAAATTAACAAACTGATTGGTATTATGAATAAAACGGTTGTTATTGATATTGTAGGATTATCTACCGCTGTGATTGGCGAACATACGCCTTTTTTAAAAGCATATATCGCCAAAAAAAACCTAAGTACCATTGAGCCACTTTTGCCGGCCGTAACCACTGCCGTGCAATCAGCCTATCTTACAGGAAAATATCCGTCTGAAAATGGTATCGTAGGTAACGGCTGGTATGACCGTATTGACAGCGAAATTAAATTCTGGAAACAATCAAACAAGCTGATAAGCGGAGAAAAGATATGGGATAAGGCAAAAAAGGAAGACCCTTCTTTTACCTCATCGATGATGTTTTGGTGGTATAATATGTATTCTACCGCCGATTATTCGGTAACACCCCGGCCCAATTACTTAGCCGACGGAAGGAAGATGCCTGATTGCTATTCGCACCCTGCCGAACTGCGTGATGTGCTCCAGGAAAAGCTTGGGCAGTTTCCGCTGTTTCAATTCTGGGGGCCTGGGGCAAATATCAAATCGAGYAAATGGATAGCAGATGCATCTATGTATACCGATGACCTGCACAACCCTACCCTTACATTGATTTATCTTCCGCATTTGGATTATTGCCTGCAAAAGTTTGGGCCCGATGAATCAAAAATAGCCAAAGAGCTTGGAGAAATAGATGCCCTTGTTGAAGAACTGGTAACTTTTTATGAAAAGAAGAAAGCACGTATCGTCCTGTTGTCCGAATATGGTATAGCC
>NZ_JBFUKF010000131.1:0-13587 GCF_056400985.1 Mucilaginibacter sp. P4_G9
AATATTTGTTGGTTTGTCATACGCCGGCGTAGCAAAAAACAAAAAACCAGGATTTACAAAAATAAAGGTGGGGAAAGGTAATGAAAATGCCCCCATAAAAATTTCAGGAAAAGTAACCGACCTGGTAACAGGTGAAACCTTAGTTGGAGTATCAATAAGGATTAAGGATTCAAGCAACGGATCGGTAACAGATGTAAACGGAAACTTTACACTAACAGCTCCCGACAATGCCGTATTAGTTGTATCATACATCGGCTATAACACGTTGGAAGTGCCTGTAAATGGTAAAAGCACCCTTAACATTAAATTACAGCCATCATCCAAAGGATTGAATGAGGTTGTTGTGGTTGGTTATGGTGTACAAAAGAAGGTGACAGTTACAGGTTCTGTAACATCTGTTAAGGGGGACGAATTGGTAAAATCGCCGGCTGTTAACCTTTCCAACTCTATAGCCGGGCGTATGCCGGGTGTTATTGCTATGAATGGAAGCGGCGAACCTGGCTATGATGGTTCAACCATTCGTATCCGCGGTACAAATACCCTGGGTAATAACGATGCATTGATTGTTATAGATGGGGTTCCAGCTCCTGCCGGCCAATCGAACATTGACCGTTTAAATCCAGCAGATGTTGAAAGTATCTCGGTATTGAAAGATGCTTCTGCGGCTATTTATGGCGCAAGGGCGGCCAATGGTGTTATTTTGGTTACTACCAAGCGTGGTAAATTGGGCAAACCCGAGCTTTCTTACACCTATAATAAAGGATGGGCTCAGCCTACTATGCTACCCAAAATGGCTAATTCAACCGAATACGCCACAATGGTGAATGAAATAGACCTTTATGGTTTGCCTTCACAATATTGGACCGCAGCTTCTGCTGCATTTAAAACAGCGGGAAAATTTACCAGGCCAGATAATGCGGCTACAACAACCGCTACATTTCAACCTGCCGATTTTACAAAATTTGCTGATGGTTCTGATCCATGGGGACACCCTAATACCGACTGGTTTAAAGCTACTCTAAAAGACTGGTCTGGTCAATCACGTCAAAACGTACAATTATCAGGCGGTTCCGAAAACATAAAGTATCTTACTTCAATAGGGTACCAAAACCAGGATGGATACTACAAAAACTCGGCTACAGGGTATAAACAATATGATTTCCGCTTAAACGTTGATGCCAAGGTTAATAAGTATATCAGTACATCTATAGGTGTAGCGGGCCGCCAGGAAAACCGTTTCTTTCCGGACGGAGGAACTGCGGGTGATATATTCAGAATGCTGATGCGTGGTTATCCATACAGACCGGCTTATTGGCCAAATGGTTTACCAGGACCAGATATTGAAAACGGTCAGCAACCAGTATTGATTACTACCAATAAAACCGGTTATGCTAAGGATACGAGATATTCTCTTCAGACAAACGGAAAAATTGATATATCGATACCGGGAGTACCAGGCTTAACAGTTAGCGGAAATGTTGCTCTCACTAAATACATGCAACAAACCAAAGCCTGGCAAACACCATGGTATGTGTACAGCTGGGATAATGTTACCAAAGATGCAAATGGTACCCCGGTACTTACCAAAGTAGCCCGCGGGCCTGCCCAGGCAAGGCTTGATCAAGGCTCCGATGATCAGCTAAGCAGCCTGCTTAGCGGAATAGTGACATATAACCACAGTTTTGGTAATCATAACATTGTATTACTTGCCGGTGTAACCAAAGAAAAATCAAACGATAGCCAATTTGGCGCCAATCGTAAATATTTTAACTCGGTTGCTATCGATCAGTTAAATTGGGGAGGTAGTTCAGAAATAGGTAATTATGGTACTGCCTGGGAAAAAGCCCGTTTAAATTATTTTGGCAGGGTTGGGTATAATTATAAAGAAAAATACCTGGCAGAGTTTTTATGGCGTATAGATGGTTCTTATATGTTTCCGCAAACTCACCGTTTCGGTTTCTTCCCGGGTATATCGGCCGGATGGAGAATCTCGGAAGAAGATTTCTTTAAAAACAATATAAAATTCATTCAAAATTTAAAACTGCGCGGATCATGGGGACAAATGGGTAACGACAATGTTGTTAAGCCCCTTACCAATACTTTAGCAGAATACTCTTATCTTCCATTGTACAACGTTGGATCATATATAATTAACGGCGTACCAACCCAGTCATTATTTGAAAACGTGGCACCAAACCCGAATTTCACCTGGGAAGTGGCCAATAATAGCGATGTTGCGTTGGAGGGAACTACATTAAACGGAAAATTAGATTTCTTACTGGAAGGATTTGTGAACAAGCGTACCCAAATATTATGGGCACCTACAGCTTCAGTGCCTGCAACTGCAATACCAACTGGGTTACTGCCCCCTGTAAATTATGGAAAAGTGACTAATAAAGGATGGGAATTTCAATTATCTTATCATGATAAAATTGGTCAGGTGAGGTACAATGTAGGTGTTAACGGCGGGTATTCCAAAAATAGGATTGATAAATGGGATGAGGTTCCGGGAGCGCCTGCCTGGCAAAAATCAACCGGGCATCCTATCGGAAGCCAGCTTTATTACATATATACCGGTATATTTTCTACCCAGGCTCAGGTTGATGCTAATAAGGTTGATTACAGCGGTGTTGGGGGTAGTAAACTTAACCCGGGCGACATGATGTATAAAGATGTAAATGGCGATGGTAAACTTACTGGGGATGATCAGGTGAGGAGTGATAAAACCAATCAGCCTACCTTTCAGGGAGGCTTCAATTTTGGGGTTCAGTATAAAAACTTCGATTTAACTGTTTTATTCCAGGGTGCCGCTGGCGGACAGATTGTCTTTCAAACCGAGTCGGGAACAATTGGTAACTTCACGCAATACAGTTACGAMCATCGCTGGACGGTTGACAATCCAAGCACAGTGTCCCCCCGCACAGTTGATAGAAATAACCAGTATTTTTCTGGAGGATACTACAATCCTGCAGGGACCCTTATCAATGGAAACACTTATTGGTTGTTAAATACAAATTATATCAGGCTTAAAAATGCTGAACTTGGGTACACTATCCCGTCAGCGTTAACTTCAAAAATTGGTATAAGCAATTTACGGATATATGCAAATGGCCTTAATCTACTTACATTTTCTAAACAGAAAATTTATGATCCTGAATCAACCAGTTCGTCTGGTCAGTATTATCCGCAGGCAAGAGTCGTTAATATGGGCGTAAGTGTAAAATTTTAATTTGAACGATATGAAAACATTTATAAGAAATATTTCAACAATTGCGATGCTCTCGGGAGTGCTGCTGACTTCGTGTAAGAAAGACTTTTTAAGTACAAAACCATCGAATCAGGCGCCGGCRGACCTTACCTGGGGAGATCCAAACCTTTCCGAAGCCTTTGTTACCGAGCTTTATAACGGCTTACACGATGCCGAGCTTAACCAGGAAAGTATGGATTGTATTACCGATAATGCCCTCTATAATTTCGGAAAGCAGGATATAATGGAGGCCAATATAAGTCCTTCGCATTTAGGATGGGTTAACAATACCTATGAGTGGAATGAAATGTACGCCCGGATAAGGTCGGCCAATCTTGCTTTAGAGCAACTTGGCAAGTCTACACTTGATAAAGCATTGGTTGACAGGCTTTCGGGAGAAGCTCATTTTATGCGTGCATACTTTTACAATCAAATGCTGCGCTATTATGGCGGCGTTCCAATTGTAAAATCCACTTATGACCTTAATTCTCCTGATTTTACCGTTGCCAGGAATACGTATGCCGAATGCGTTGATTTTATAGTGAGCGAGTTGGATGCAGCCAGTACTTTGTTGCAAGGTAAAAGTCTGGGAAAAGGGCGTGCTACAAGCGATGCAGCTTTGGCCTTAAAAGCACGGGTGTTACTATATGCAGCCAGTGATTTGCATGATATACCAACGGCAAAGGGTAAATCAAGTGTTATATCCGGATTTGCTCACCCCGAATTATTAGGTTATTTAACTGGAGACCGCACTGCCCGCTGGACAAAAGCCCGGGATGCAGCAAAAGCTGTATTGGATTTAAGTGGATACGGTTACGCACTTGACTTAGCTGCTCCTGCTTCTGCTGCCGATGGATTTACAAATTACCAAAACTCCTATTTATCAAGAAATGGCGGCGAAAAAGAGATATTGTTTGCCCGCTATTTTAGCAATAGTAAAGATGAATGGGGTGCATGGTATGGCAGAAACAATTGTACCAACGGATACCATGGCTGGACATCGAGCGAGCCTACTCAAAACATGGTAGATGATTATGAAATGATGGATGGTTCAAAATTCGATTGGAACAATGCGGCGGAAAAGGCTGCCCCTTATACAAACAGGGATCCCCGCTTTTATGCATCGGTTTTATATGATGGCGCCCCATGGAAGCCACGTACCCCGGATGGTGCAGGTATAGACCCATTTAATGAAATACAAATGGGCACCTACCAAACCGRCAGCTCGGGCAGCCCTGTAACGTATTTTGGCTTGGATACAAGAAACGGCCCTATCGAAAACTGGAACGGTACCCGTACTGGTTATGCCATCAGGAAGTTTATGGATCCTAACCCGGCTATTGTTGATCAGAACACCCGGTCGGAAGTTCCATCGCCTTTAATAAGATACACTGAAATGATATTTAATTATGTAGAAACGTGTATTGAGTTAGGGCAGGAGGACATTGCAAGGACCTGGCTTAATAAAATCCGTTTCCGCTCGGGCATGCCGGCAATTACAGATGCAGGTGATGCACTTAAGCAACGATACAGAAATGAACGCAACGTAGAAATGATGTTTGAAGAACAACGTTTTTATGATGCCCGCCGCTGGATGATTGCGCCAACAACGCTTGGCAATAAAGCAAGGATCATAAAAATTACGGGTACTTTAAAGCCGGGTAAATCGGTAAGTGTTTATAGGTATAGTACCGACAATTTCAATTACACATACACGGTGCAGGATCTTGATCCCGGAGTTGAAAACCGTACATGGAATGACAAGCTTTATTTCCCGCCTATTAGCAGGGATGAAATTAACAAAAATAGCAAGTTGGTTCAAAATCCAGGTTATTAACCGCAAGGATTATAAAATTCTTATATATTAGTGTAAAGAATGCCGGTAGTAAAATGCCGGCATTCTTTTAAATTTTTAGTCCATTAATTAAGCGGCACCCTGGTGAATACAAACATTAAATTATTTTCACAATTACTTTTTATCGGAATTATTGCATTAACAAGTTGCGGCCGTTCAACCGAAAATAAAGAAACGGACGAAAACAACAATAACCCTTTATTTACTTTACTATCTCCTGAGCAAACACATGTAGCCTTTAGCAATACTTTAACCGAAGGGTTAAATACCAATGTGTTGATGTATGAATACTTTTATAATGGCGGAGGGGTAGCCACCGGTGATTTAAACGGAGATGGTCTGCCGGACATATATTTTACCGGTAATATGACCGATAATAAATTGTACCTTAACAAGGGACATATGCAGTTTACAGATATTACCACCGTAGCAGATGTAGCCGGGCGTCCTGGTCCCTGGAAAACAGGAGTTACCATGGCTGATGTAAACGGTGATGGTAAGCTTGATATTTATGTTTGCTATTCGGGCAATGTAAGGGCCGAAAAACGCCAGAACCAGTTGTTTATTAATACAGGAAACGACAAAGATGGAGTACCACATTTTACAGAACAGGCACAACAGTATGGATTAGCAGATACCGGGTACAGTACACAGGCAGTTTTTTTTGACTACGACAGGGACGGTGATCTGGACATGTTTTTGTTGAATCACAGCCCTATTCAGTTACCTATCTTAGATGAGGTAAATACAGCTGCTATCTTAAAGAAATTAAATTCACCCAATGGGGTGCGACTATACCAAAACGATAACAACGTTTTTAAAAATGTAACAGAACAGGCTGGAATAAGCAATTCTGATTTAACCTACGGTCTTGGAGCGGCGATAGCCGACATCAATGGTGACGGATGGCCTGATATTTACATATCAAATGATTATACCATACCCGATTTTCTTTACATCAACAATGGTAATGGTACCTTCACCAATAAATTGCAATCTTCTCTGGGGCATACCTCACAGTTTTCTATGGGGAATAATGTTTCGGATATAAATAACGATGCCTTACCGGATATTTTTACGCTTGATATGCTTCCCGAAGATAATCGCAGACAAAAGTTATTGTTTGCGCCGGATAATTATGAAAAATTTGGCTTAACTCTTCGTACTGGGTTTTATTATCAGTATATGCGCAACATGTTGCAGATAAACAATGGTAATGGCACTTTCAGCGAGATAGGGCAACTATCAGGTATCTCAAATACCGATTGGAGCTGGGCTCCATTATTTGCCGATTATGATAATGATGGCTGGAAAGATTTGTTTGTAACCAACGGATATACCCGCGATTTCACCAATATGGATWTTGTGAAATATATGGGCGACTTTTTGAAAGATAAGAGAATGATGCGGAAGGATATATACAATTTGGTACAACAAATACCATCTTCGCAGGTAAAAAGTTACCTTTTCAAAAATAATGGCAATTTAACCTTTACCAATACCAGCGCCGCATGGGGGATTACGCAATCATCAAACAGTAATGGCGCGGCCTATGCCGATCTGGATAACGATGGTGACCTTGATCTGGTGACCAACAATATTAACCAACCGGCATTCATCTATCAAAATGAAGCGGACAAGCAAGCAGACAACCATTACCTGCAGCTTAAGCTAAACGGCGCCGGAAAAAACACACAGGGTATAGGAGCAAAAGTTACCATTTACCTAAAAAATAAAAAACAATACCTGGAGCAAATGCCAAGCCGTGGCTTTCAGTCAAGTGTTTCACCAATACTGCACTTCGGGTTGGGTAAGGATAAAGAAGTTGATTCGCTGCGAATAGTATGGCAGCAGGGAAAGGAGCAGGTTTTAAAGAATATCAAAACCAATCAGCAACTAACGCTTGAAGAAAAAAATGCAGTTAACAACGCTCAAATACCCAAAACCGTAAAATCCATTTTTGCAGAGGTAACATCACCAATAGCAAATAAACAGGAAAAAAATGCCCTTAACGATTTTAAACGGCAGCCGCTAATGGTAAACCCGCTATCGTTTTCAAGTCCGTGTATGATAAAAGGCGATATAAATGCCGACGGATTGGAAGATGTTTATGTAGGTGGTGGCAACGGGAAACCGGGTACAATATACATTCAGCAGGCCGGTGGTAAATTTGCGGTAAAACCAGAGCCTGCTTTTGAAGCCGATAAAAAAAGCAATGACGCGGATGCGGTATTTTTTGATGCCAATGGTGATGGAAAACCGGATTTATATGTATGTTCGGGCGGCTATGATAATTATATGCCTGATGATCCTTTATTACAGGACAGGCTTTATTTAAATGATGGGAAAGGTGATTTTACTAAGACAAAAGATGCATTACCTGCAATGCGCAGTAGCAAAAGCTGTGTACGAGTGGCTGATATTAATGCCGACGGGCATTTAGATCTGTTTGTAGGAGGAAGGGTAATACCTGGCAGATATCCGGAAACTCCCCAAAGCTACATCCTCGTAAATGATGGCAAGGGGTATTTTACTGACGAAACTGTAAAATATAACCCGGGCCTGCAACATATCGGTATGGTAACCGATGCCGCATGGGTAGATATGAATGGCGATAAAACGCCGGATTTGGTTTTAGTAGGAGAGTGGATGCCGGTAACCGTAATGATCAACGAAAATGGCAAACTTATAAACAGCACTAAGGCGTATTTTGATAAACCCAACAGCGGCTGGTGGAATAAGATACTGGTAGAGGACCTTAACCACGACGGCCATCCCGATCTACTTGTTGGCAACCAGGGACTAAATACCCAATGCAAAGCCAGTGATAAAGAACCGGCAGAAATGTATTATAAGGATTTTGATGATAATGGCGCCGTTGATCCTATCTTTTGTTTTTACATTCAGCATAACAGCTATCCGTACGTTTCAAGAGATGAGCTTTTGGAACAGATCAGTATGATGCGTTCGCGTTTTCCTGATTATAAGAGTTATGCCGATGCCACACTTACAGATATATTTACCGCTGTAGAATTAAAAGGAGCGGTTCATTTACAGGCTAATAACCTGGCCACTACTTGTTTTTTAAGTGATGGCAAAGGTAAGCTACATTCATCCCCATTGCCTTTACAGGTTCAGTCTTCACCCGTTTTTACAATAACTGGTCTTGATTATGATCATGATGGCAACAAGGATTTGCTTTTATGCGGTAATATTAACAGGGCCAGGTTACGCCTGGGCAAATATGACGCAAATTACGGCATATTATTAAAGGGTGATGGCAAGGGCCATTTTGAATATATCCCCCAACTCCAATCAGGGTTTAAATTATGGGGAGATGTGAGAAGTGTTATAGAAATTAATCAAACATTATTGTTCGGGATCAATCAACAGGGAGTAAAAGCCTATAAAGAATTTTAATTACATGAAAAGAAAGGCATTTTTAATAACTATCCTGTTTACCGCGGCTATTTTACACAACAGCTGCAGCAATAAGAAACAGACACAGCCGGTATTAACCAGTGCTGATATTACCAAAGTGATTGATCATATGACGGTTATTATGATCCATGATGTAACTAATCCTCCTTTGGCTGCGCGTTTCTTCTCGTATACCTGTCTTGCCGGCTATGAAGTTATAGCCGAAAACGACAAAAGTGTTAAAAGCATGTATGGCGTTTTAAACGAATACCCCGTTATTAAAAAACCGGCTTATGCTAAGGGATATGCATACCAGTTAAGTGCTTTAATAGCCATGATGGAAACTGCAGGAAAGCTGCAGCCATCGGGTAGTTTATTGATCAAGTATGAGCAGAGTTTTTTGGACTCGTGTAAAAAGATAGGCTTTACTGACGAGGTTATTGATAGTGCCAAACATTACGGGCAGGCAATTAGCAAACAGATACTTGCTTATGTAAAAAAAGACAAATACAACAGGATCAGTAATTATACAAGGTATACTCCACTTGGAAAGGATGGTGCCTGGGACCCAACACCTCCGGCTTATATGGCCCCGGTTGAACCTTATTTTAATACCATTCGTCCGCTTACGCTTGATTCTTCCTCTCAGTTTTTGCCAGATCCGCCCATACCTTTCTCCACTGATAAGCACTCCGCTTTTTATAAATTCATGATGATGAACTACAAAGCAAGCGGAAAAGGATTAACAACCGAACAACGCACTATAGCGGGCTTTTGGGATTGCAATCCATTTGCTGTTCAGGATAACGGGCACATGTTGATAGGCTTAAAAAAGATATCACCGGGAGCGCATTGGATGGGAATTACAGGCATCGCTTGCAGGCAAACAAAAACCGGGTTTTCAAAAGCGCTGGAGATTCATACCATGGTAGCCATAGGATTATTGGATGGTTTTATATGTTGCTGGGACGATAAATACCGGACTAACCGGGTCCGTCCGGAAACGGCTATCCGCAAGTATATTGATGTTACCTGGAAACCGCTGCTGCAAACACCGCCATTTCCTGAGTATATCAGCGGTCATTCTGTAATATCATCAGCGTCGGCAGTAATTCTTACCCACTACTTTGGCAACAATTTTCATTATACAGATAATGTGGAAGTAAAATATGGACTCGCTCCACGTAGTTTTAATTCATTTAACCAGGCCGCTACCGAAGCCGGTATGTCTCGGTTTTGGGGAGGTATACACTTTAAAGATGCAATTGATAATGGTATAATACAGGGTGTTAAAGTTGGCCAATGGGTATTGACCAAATATAAAAAACCGGTGGTACATCATTAAATGATGCATAATTTTTGATCGGCAATCTATTTTTTCCAAGTCAATTATAACTCAACCTGCGCTGTTGTAAAATATAAAAAGCTTTAATAACGTCTTTATGAAACTCAAACACCTTGCACTATTTATCGTATTTTTTTTAAATGTCATCAATACATTTGCCCAAACTCACACCTTTGCCTTAGGTGATGAAGCATTTTTATTGGATGGCAAGCCCTTCCAGATGATTTCGGGCGAGATGCACTACCCACGTGTACCCCGTGAAGCCTGGCGTTCGCGCATGAAGATGGCAAAAGCGATGGGCCTTAACACCATAGGAACCTATGTTTTCTGGAACCTGCACGAACCTCAAAAAGGGAAATTCGATTTTAGCGGGAACAACGATGTGGCCGAGTTTGTACGCATAGCCAGGGAAGAGGGATTATGGGTAATCCTGCGCCCAAGCCCTTATGTATGCGCCGAATGGGAATTTGGCGGCTATCCATACTGGCTGCAGAACGAGAAAGGATTGGAAGTACGCAGTAAAGAATCCCAATACCTTAAAGAATATGAAAGCTACATTAAAGAGATAGGTAAACAACTGGCACCGCTGCAAATAAACCATGGCGGTAATATATTAATGGTGCAGATAGAGAATGAATATGGCTCCTACGGCAGCGATAAGGAATATTTGTCCATCAATCAAAAACTATTTAAAGAGGCAGGCTTCGATGGCTTGCTTTACACCTGCGACCCGGCTCCCGATTTGGTAAAAGGCCATTTACCGGGCCTGTTGCCGGCCGTTAACGGATTAGATAATCCGGCTAAGGTGAAAAAAATAATCAACGACAATCATGAYGGCAGAGGGCCATATTACATTGCCGAATGGTACCCGGCCTGGTTTGACTGGTGGGGCACTAAACACCATACCGTACCGGCTGAGCAATATGCAGGCCACCTTGATTCTGTTTTGGCAGCAGGGATATCTATCAATATGTATATGTTTCATGGCGGTACCACGCGTGGATTTATGAATGGTGCCAATTATAAAGATGGAACTCCTTACGAACCGCAGATCAGCAGTTATGACTATGATGCGCCGCTGGATGAGGCGGGTAATGCCACGCCAAAGTTTATGAAGTTCAGGGAGGTGATCCAAAAACACTTGCCTGCCGATGTGCAACTACCTGTCGTTCCGGCAGCAAAACCAGCTATCGGTATCCCGGCAATTAAATTTACCCGTTCGTTGATTGTGTTGAATGCCTTACCCGCTCCAAAAGCCAACATCACCCCACTTACTTTTGAAGACCTGCACCAGGATTACGGTTTTGTATTGTACCGCAGTACTATCCAGGGCGGCAAAAGTGGTTTGCTTAAGCTAAAGGAATTAAGGGATTACGCGGTTGTAATGGTCAATGGAAAAACGGTGGGAACACTGGACCGGAGGCTGAACCAGGATAGTTTAACCCTTACACTACCGGCCGGCAAAGTAATACTTGATATTTTGGTTGAAAATCTTGGCCGTATCAACTTTGGTAAATACCTGTTACAAAACAAAAAAGGGATCACCGAAAAAGTGCTTTTTGATGGCAGCGAGGTGCAAGACTGGAAAATGTATTCCTTACCTTTCAGTAACATAAAAGGGATCAGGTTTGAAGCGGCAAAGCAAAATTCGGGTTCACCGGTTATTAAGCAGGGAAGCTTTAACCTTGATGAAGTTGCAGATAGTTACCTTGACATGGGCCAGTGGGGCAAGGGAGTGGTATGGGTAAATGGGCACAACCTGGGCAGGTACTGGAATATCGGCCCGCAGCAAACGGTATACCTGCCTGCAGAATGGCTTAAAAAAGGACATAACGATATAGTTATCCTGGAATTACTGAAGCCGGAACAAGACCAGTTATCGGGAATAAGCACACCGATATTAAGCCAATTACAGTAATTTAGTTTAAACCATTTATAGATAGGGGATAGTTTTGGTTAACAACTTAAATATTAATTAGATTAGCCAGGTTAATGCCAGATCCAATTAATCAGTTACCACCAAAACACCCTTTCAAATAAATAGGAATGCGGAAAATAGCAATTTTACTCATTTTATTATGGAGCTCAGTTTATAAAGCCGGGGCTCAGCAAACTATTATACAATACCTATCCGGCGTTGATAAAGATCATACCGTGAACTGGGATTTCTATATCAATACGGGCCAAAAAAGTGGTTCATGGAATAAAATTGCGGTACCATCTAACTGGGAGCAACAAGGATTTGGCACTTACAATTACTACAGGGATACTAAAAATCCCGAAGAGCAGGGGAAGTATAAATATCATTTTAAAGTAGCTGCTTCAAATAAGGGTAAAAATGTTTTTATTGTTTTTGAAGCTTCCATGACCGATACCGAAGTGAAAATAAACGGGCAATCTGCCGGCCCGGTTCATCAGGGAGGATTTTATAGGTTTAAATATGACATTACTAAATTACTGAATTTTGGAACCGATAATCTGCTTGAAGTTACCGTTAGTAAAAGATCGGCTAATGAATCCGTTAACCAGGCCGAGCGTAAGGCCGATTTCTGGCTGTTTGGCGGTATTTTTCGACCGGTATACCTCGAGATTGTTCCTCAAGCTTTTATCGACAGAATAGCCCTTAACGCGCAGGCAAACGGGGCGTTAACCCTTGATGTATTTACTGCTAATGCCAATAGTAACTATGTTATTAAAGCGCAGGTACAAAAGCTTAACGGGCAACCAGTAGGTAAATCTTTTAATATAAAGGTATCTGCAGGTACGCAAAAAACAACCTTGCAGCAACAAATAAATAATATAGTACCCTGGAATCCCGAATCCCCCAACCTTTATAATCTCGTTGTATCTCTTACCGGTCCGCAAGGCAGTGTTCACGTTGTAAAGCAGCGTTTTGGTTTCCGTACAGCAGAGTTAAGGTTACAGGATGGATTTTATGTGAACGGCAAAAAAGTTGTTTTTAAAGGGGTATGCCGGCATAGTGAATGGCCGGAGTCGGGCAGGGCGTTAAGCAAAGATATTAGCCTGATGGATGTTAAGCTGATGAAGGACATGAACATGAATTCGGTCAGGATGTCACATTATCCGCCTGATCAGCATTTTTTAGATGTGTGCGATTCATTGGGCCTTTTTGTATTGGATGAACTAACCGGGTGGCAGGCTAAATATGATACAGAGATAGGTAAAAAGCTGGTGAAAGAACTGGTGGTGAGGGATGTAAACCATCCATCAATAGTAATATGGGATAATGGTAACGAGGGAGGCTGGAATACCGATCTTGATACCGAATTTTCAAAATATGATCCGCAAGGCCGTTGGGTTATTCATCCCTGGGAAAAATTTAATGGAACGGATACAAAACATTATCCTGATTATAATTACGTAACTAATGCCGTTTTATACGGTAAAGAACTGTTTTTTCCGACAGAGTTTATGCACGGATTGTATGATGGCGGGCAGGGTGCGGGTTTAGACGATTTCTGGAGCCTGATGCGCAAACATCCTTACTTTACTGGCGGCTTTTTATGGTCTTTTCATGATGAAGGTGTAGCCCGGACAGATAGGAACGGGCAAATAGATGTACAGGGTAATGCCGCCCCCGATGGCATATTAGGCCCTCACCGCGAAAAGGAAGGGAGCTTTTATACAATCAAAGAAATCTGGTCGCCGGTAGTGATTGCGAATAGCTATATACCTGCAATATTTGATGGGAAACTGGAG
>NZ_JBFUKF010000132.1:0-13498 GCF_056400985.1 Mucilaginibacter sp. P4_G9
GGTCTAACCTTGCCGGCTGGTTATAGGTAACAAAATGTACCTGGTGACCGCGATCTGCAAGGGCTTTACCAAGTTCAGTAGCAACAACCCCGCTTCCGCCAAAGGTTGGGTAACAAACAATTCCGATCTTCATTTATAGTTGATTTTCGATGCAAGTTTAACAGCAATTTATGGCAAATGTGTTAACACTGTGTAAAATCATCMTGACGATATCAGAAATCCGATGTTCTGTTTCGGATTTGTTTAAATGCACAGTTGTATTACCTTAGACCGGAATAAATTACCCATTAATTCATCTGCCATGAATAACGCTATTAATTTAACAATCAACGCCATACAGCACATAGGGATACCGATAACGGATCTATCCGCCTCGCAACAATTTTACAGCCGGCTTGGTTTCAGCAATGTAATGGAGGCCCCGTTTAAAGATAAGGGTGGTACCGGCACCTGCATTATGATGCAGCGCGGCAACATGATCATGGAGCTGTACCAGCTACCCCAAGCAGACCTGGCCGGGATAAAAGCCCGCGGCAACGGCCATATAGATCATGTTGCTTTTGATGTAAGCGATATCGACGAGGCTTTTAAAATAATATCCGAAGCCGGTTTTAATGTGATAGAACCGGCCCCGGTTTTTCTGCAATTCTGGAAAAACGGCTGCAAATACTTTAACATCACCGGGCCGGATGGCGAACGACTGGAGTTTAACCAGGTATTGTAGTTTGTTTACCTGATATAGATCTCGCCCGGTTTACCTGTAGGATGCGGCGCTCCCGGCACATGACCTTTTCTTGCACCGGGTTCCAGCGTCCAGATGTTGATCACATCGGGGACTGATTTGTTTTGCTGCTGCTTTTTGATCACTTCCAACTGGCAAATGGATGATGTGGCTACCACCAGGTTCATGTCATCTACGTAAAAACCATCTACAGCAAACCTAACATCTTCTTTTATATCCAACCAATCTTTAATTTCCTTAAACGACCGCGTTTTTATTTCAATTCCTTTTTTRAGGTTTATGAATAAAATTCCATCTTTAGAAAGGTTCCTGAACTGCGGCGGAATATTTTCGGTGCCCTTAAAAACGTTGATGGCCTCAATATCATTAGGGTTAATGTTTAGGCCGCTGCCAATAATATGGTTATTTATTACATACAACGGTGTTCGCTCCCTTGCATCCGGTAAGTGCCGGTAAACCGTATCTGTTTGCGCTATAGCAAGCACAGTGCTTAAGCAAAGCAGTATAGATGCAAGCCCTTTTTTAAATGCCGGGTAGCTAAGTTTCATCATCATAGTTGAATTTAATACAAGATGCAGTTATGCCTTAATTTCCATAATAATATTTTGTTCAATTCATTTGCACCAACTACAGCACATTAGTAACCCACCAGGTATTCCCAAACGGATCTTTAACCCCGGCACTGCGGCCATAGGGCTGGTCGGCTGGGGGCATAACACTTTCGGCTCCGTTATCAAGAGCTTTTTGGTAGGTTTCGTCGCAGCTATCTACATAAATAAACAGCCCGGCATTTTGTTGGGCATAGGTATCGGTACAGTCGGCAAACATAATGGTGCTGCCCTTGATATTTATCTCGGCATGCATAATGGTTGTTTCATCGCGCATGTGTTTATATTGCTCCGTGGCATCAAAAACATTTTGCATAAACTCAATAAATTTAGCCCCATCCTTTATAATAAGGTAAGGCATAATACGCTGATAATTTTCGGGGAGGTTTTTTACAGTTTCCATTTCGGTTTGTTTTTAAACAAATGTAGGGCGCCGGGTATAAGCAAAATTGTAAAAACCGGACATCTTTTAATTTAGGATTTTCGACTTTTAATTGTCACGGCCCCGGCGCGCGTTCTTCGACAGCTCAGGATGCCCTCTTTTTGACTTTTCACTTCAGACTTATAAACCCTTCCGCTTTCCCCGAAAAATAAAAGCCGGGATGATAGCCGGTAAAAGCCTTTACATCATGTATAAAATGCGATTGATCGTAGTATCCGCAGTCGAGCGCTATTTGTGTTAATGATTTGTTGCTGCTGTATTGTTGTATAGCATCATGCAGGCGCACCAGGCGCAGGTAAGTTTTGGGGCTAAAACCTGCATATTCCTTAAACCGCCTGTCGAACTGCCTTACCGATAGGTTAAATGCATCAGCCAGCTGTGCAACAGTTTTGTTTTGATTGGAATGGATTACCTGCCTTATAGAGGTAACTATGCGGTCGTCCTTTGGGGTGTTACGCTGTAACCTGTCTGTTAAAAAATCGCTTAAAATCCGGGTCCGTTGATAATTATCCGGGGCAAGCATCATATGCTCTTCCAGTTTGCGGCCGGGCCCGCCTAAAAATGTATCATAATCCAAGGCAAGGTTACTGGTCTCGCTACTGGGGATGCGGAAAAAGCGGGGTACAGCGAATGGATAAATATAGGCGCCAAAAATGCCAAAACTCTGCCTGGTTACAAACCTCCTGTACCTGCTTGATTGAAATTGAATACCCGACGGACCTGCATTGTGGCCGCTATCCGTTAGCTCATCAAAGGTGGCGCGGTAATGAAACACCATCTCGGTACAGCCATCGGCTATAGACCGGTAAACATATTCCGGCTCATCCGCTGTAAACTCATGCTCCAGCACCCAAAAAAACCTCACATAAGGTTTTAATATATCGGGTGGAGGGATGGTGTAGTAGCGCATTTTTGATTTCGGATTAACTTCGTTGAGGGCTTCGTCTGTTCAGATTTATTAATTTAAAATTAAGGTTAATTTTTGATTTTTAGATTGATAATCAAGCAATTTAGCATCCTTTCCCACGCCTTATTGCAAGAGCTAAAACCCGGGGACTCTGAAGGGAGAATGACTTTTTAAAAGATTTGTCATCCTGAACGATAGTGAAGGATCTATTCGCAGACTGTACAGGGCGAAGAAGCATGGCGGAGAGTAGATCCTTCACTATCGTTCAGGATGACAAAAGAGTTTTTTTTGCAAAAAACCTTTTAAAACACCATTCACTCCTTCAGCGTTTCGCGAAATTTTACTACTCACAATGAAGGATGGGTCAAGCGCCTGTATTCGCGGTTACATACCATTTTTCAAACTTATTCATCAGCTCTTCGGGTTTAACAGGTTTACTGATATAATCATCCATTCCCGCTTTCAAGCATTTTTCTTTTTCTCCCTCCAGCGCATTGGCAGTCAGGGCAATAATAACAGGCTGCTTTACAACTGTCCGGCGAATAATCCGGGTTGCCTCCAGCCCATCCATAACCGGCATCTGCATATCCATCAAAATCAAACCATAATCTTTTTGATTGGCTGCTTCAACGGCCTCTTGCCCGTTTTCAACAAGGTCGGGGTGGTAGCCCATTTTATGCAAAATATGCATAATCACATGCTGATTCATTTGGTTATCTTCTGCAATCAGTATAGCAAACGGAAACTGTCCGCAAAAATCAGGCGACAGTTTATTATGTACAAACGTTTCCTCCTGCAGCGGAGTGTAATGCTGTAACGCATTAAGAATCTGTTTGCTTAATATATGTTGCTTAACCGGCTTGGTTAAAATTGAAACAAAACGTTTACGCAAATCGCTTTTAAATTCTTCTCCAATAGAGCTCAACAGGATAATGGGAATGTGCTGATATTTTTCGCGGATGCGTGCTGCCAGCATCGCCCCATCCATACCGGGCATTTGCATATTGGTAATAACCAGGTCTGTATCCGCGTTTGCTGATAAGATAGCCAGGGCCTCTTGGCCGCTACCGGCTAATAGCGGTTTTAACTTCCAATGTTCAAACTGGTGTTTCAAAATGGTTAGGTTGGTTTCGTTATCATCAACCACCAGTATCGTCTTACCTTCCTGCTCGGCCATGCTATACAGGGTATAAGGTATCTGTACCCGTGTTGCGGCACGGGTATTAAGCGTAAACGAAAAAGTAGAACCATGGCCAGGCTTACTTACTACGCTGATCTGTCCGCCCATTAAGCCAACCAGTTTTTCGGAGATAGCCAGGCCTAAGCCCGTGCCACCATATTTACGTGTAGTGGATGAATCCACCTGCGAAAATGCTTTAAACAAGCGGTTTAATTTATCTTGCGGTATGCCAATGCCGGTATCCTGTATATCAAACCTTAATTCCATTTGTCCATCTAACCCCGTTTTTTCCAAATGAACAAATACACAAACCTGGCCCCGCTCTGTAAACTTCATGGCGTTGCCCACCAGGTTGGTTAAAATTTGCCTTAACCGTAAATGATCTCCCACAATTTGCAAGGGTACATTATCGTGTATTTGATAAACAAGGTTCAGCCCGGTTTTGGCGGCTTTGGTGCCAAAAATATCGAGTGCGTCTTCGATGCATTTCCGCAAATCAAAATCATCTGTTTCGAGCTCCAGTTTACCGGATTCGATTTTGGAAAAATCTAAAATATCATTAATCACATTTATCAATGTTTCGCCACAGGTACTAATGGTTTCGTTAAACATCCGCTGCTCTTCTGTTAAGGGGGTTTCTCCCAACAGGGCCGACATCCCTATCACCCCGTTCATAGGGGTGCGGATCTCATGACTCATAGTAGCCAGGAATATGCTCTTAGCCTGGTTGGCCTGGTCGGCATCATGGCGGGCCTTTTCAAGCTCCAGGTTAAATTTTCTTAATTGATGATTGGAATCTTCAAGGGCTTCTTCATTCCGTTTCTGTATTTCGTTATATTTTTTGAGTTGATATGCCCACAATCCGCAAATAAAAAATATCACAGCGGCCAGCAGAATATGGATAATAAAAGTCTGTAAATCAAAATAATCCAGCCGGCTGAAATAAATTTTGGTAAAGCCGGTGTTCTGCAGGTAACTGAAGATTGCATGATGCAAAACCACTACAATTACAATGGGAATCTGCAGTCGCCACTTTTGGTAGGTAATTAGTATGGCGCTGCTGATAAAAGCAACAAAATGCATTTCAAACAGCCCATGCATCTGGTAAATAAACTGGGCCATAAAAATACCTAATACCACACTTAATACGTACTGGTACAGGCAGGAATCGGGCAAGGCTATTTTTACAGAATAATAGGCCAGCAGCGAAAGCCCGCCCACCCCAATTGCTATCAGCCATGTATCATAGTACCAGGCAAATACCAATCCTCCCAAAAAATAACTTATCAGAAAGTAATTCATTAAACCATCTGATCTTTCTTTTACTTCAAAAAGAAAATCATGAACCGGGTTATTAGCAGCCTCAGGATAGTTGTTCATAATTAATACTTATTAATTGGTGCAATGCGGCAGCTGACAGCCATAAGCCCGTAATGCCAGCTGGTCAAAAACCATTTTAGCGTTATCATGCAGCAGGCCTTTTATTGCTATTTTGGCATAACTTGTTTTTTCGTCGGTACAATATCGGCTGCTGTTATAATTTCCTCTGTAATATAATTTATGCTGTGCATCTAACAGAACCGCCTGCGGCGTAGAATAAACTCCGCAGGTGGTGGCTATAGTCGTATCGGACAAAACAGGTATATTTAAATTAAATTTATCCTGTATAGCTTCAACAGTAAAGGTTTTTTTGCTCATCACAATCACTACAAAATCTACGTCGCTGCCATATTGTTTAGCCAGCGATCTGAAAGTTTTAATATTAAATCTTGAGCAGGGGCACTCCGGATTAAAGAAATGAAGAAAAAGAGGTTTGCTATGGTAACTGGTTAATGGTCCGCTTAATTTAATAAACTTACCCTGACTAACCGCTTTGTAGTTTTTAGGTACAGGAGTAGGTAATTGGTACACCCATTCGTTATACCAAAACAATACACCCACCGCGGAAAGAAGGATCATTAACCAAATTATGACTATCCACTTCCTCATCTCAGCCTTTCTTTCCGTATTAGTACGGATATATTATTAAAAGGTTGTAATCATTAAATTCTTCATTTTGGAATTATGATATTCAGATTTAGATATTACTCTGAGCAGCATCGGGAGGTACAAAACAATCCTTCATTTTGGAATTGGAATGTTCAATTTCAGATTAGGAAATAAGGGTTGAGTCTATGCGAAATTGTTGGCCTTCGCTCTGGAGGGGATAAAAGTGGATAAGGAGAGGAATTAGATCTGCACCTAATCCCCCTCACTATTAACTAAAGCTTGTCAAATATGTAATTTAACTCTTTACCCGTCAATACCTATTACAAAACTGTAAACAAGTTGTATAAATGTTGTATAAAAGTGTATAATAATAAGCTGTGGCTTTACAAAACTTATCCAATCTTTTACTATTCTCCCGGTATGGGCGTTAAAGGTAGTGGAAAGGGGAATGAACGGATATGGAAATAACTTCACAAGCAGCCCCGAGGGTATTTATAAGGATATGTTTTTCACGTCCTTTGTGCATGGTGCTGACAAGATCTTGCCGGGGTCCAAATTAAAAATCGAAATCCCTACATCCCCTTCCCTATTGCCTCAT
Source organism: Mucilaginibacter sp. P4_G9 (assembly GCF_056400985.1). Lineage (NCBI taxonomy): Bacteria > Pseudomonadati > Bacteroidota > Sphingobacteriia > Sphingobacteriales > Sphingobacteriaceae > Mucilaginibacter > Mucilaginibacter sp. P4_G9. The sequence goes on from NZ_JBFUKF010000132.1 coordinate 6,467, forward strand.
AAACCACATCCTGAATCCTTGGCCGTATGTTGAGGCTGCCCAATTTACTACTCACGCTTGGATGTACCCTGTTACTCAGGAATATATAAACCAGGTTGTACTTAGGATCGACCCAAACGCAAGTACCTGTAAAACCGGTATGGCCATAGGCCTGCGGCGATGCCAGCTTTGAAGGGTAATGCCTGTCGGCAATCGGGTCCCACCTGTCGAAACCCAACCCCCGCCTGCTAACCGGCGATTGTTTTGAAGTGAACAGGTCAACTACCTCAGGTTTAAAGTATTGTACCCCGCCGTAGGTGCCTTTGTTCAGCAGCATCTGGTAAAGTATGGCTACGTCATTGGCGCTGCCAAATAAACCGGCATGCCCGGCCACCCCGCCTTTAAGGGCCGCGGTAGGGTCATGCACATAACCATCCAGCAGGCTTTGACGGTACTCCTGGTCGTTTTCGGTAGGCACTATCAGCGCCGGGCTAAACCTATACAAGGGTAAAAAACCCGCGGTTTGCATTCCCAGGGGGGTGTAAAACTGCTGCTGCACATAAACATTTTCGGGGATGGAAGTAATGCTTTCTACCACCTCCTGCATAAACAGCATGCTTACATCACTATATACATATTGCCCAGGTGTTTTTATTGGGGAGTTTAGCATCTCAGGCAGCATAACATCCTTATAGTAGTCTTTCCGCAAAAAGTAATGCTCTGATACTTTGGTTGGATAAGCAGCTGACGAATCGGTACTATGATCCGATGGCTGCACCCTTTCAAAAGACTGAATATCCGGTATCAGTCCTGCCTGGTGCAGCAGGATCTCGCGTACCTTGATGTTGTTTTTATTACTCCTGCGGGCAAGCGGAATATAATCGCCCAAAGTGTTTTCTATACTTAATTTGCCCTGGTCGACCAGTTGCATGGCTTCAACCGTAGTAGCCGAAACCTTGGTCATGGATGCCAGGTCGAATATATCTGTCAGCTTATCGGGCACGGCATTTTCATAGGTATGGTAGCCATAAGCTTTGTTAAATATTACCTTGCCATCTTTGGCAACCAACACCACGCAACCAGGTGTAGCGCGCTGGGTCATGGCCTCGCGCGCTATCCTGTCAATCTCCAGTAAATTATCAGAATTAATACCTGCATCCTCGGGTACGCTGTATTGGAGCCTTATTTTATCGGAAACAAATCCCATACCCTTACTATAAACCGGCGAATAAGTTTTGGTTAACTTTTGGGTAATGGGGACTCCTCCAAATATTGCCTGGGCCGCATAGGACGCCGAAACAGATGTTACCCGCTCTGCCCATATCACGGGTACAGTAACATTATTCAGCTTGGTCAACATTGGGCCATAGCCAAATGCGGCTACTATTACGTTTTTTATTTTTTGATTGGTGCTGATAAAATCTATCAGCTGCGGGTTGCTCAAATCGGCGTCATTTACCTGTAGTATAATGGTATTGTACCATTTAAGGTCGGCAGCCAGGTCATTAAACGTTTTATTCCCTGTGTAGCCGTTACCGTCAAAAGCCTGTACCCTGGTATATTTATTTAACAGGCTATCAAAGGTTGCAGCATATTGGTTGGTAAAATGAACGCTGGCTATTTTAAGGTCTTCCAGTTTTTGTAGTGGAATGAGGTATTGGGCATTGTTGAGCAGAACGGTAGAATTTTGAACCAATCTTTCCTCTGCAACATAATTTTTACCAGTAAGGGGCGGGTTTTGCGCACAAGCCGTATTAAATAATGCAAACCCCAACAACACTAAGGAAACACAACCCCATTTATTTTTTATCATATACTTTTACTCCGTTTATATAGGTTTTAATCACTTTAACAGTTGGCAGTTCGGCTCCCTTTACTTTCATGATATCCTTATCCAATATCACAAAGTCGGCATATTTACCAGGTTCGATGCTGCCCTTTTCCTTTTCTTCGAAATTGGCTTTAGCGGCCCAAATGGTCATACCTTTTAAAGCTTCTGTCCTGCTCAAAGCATTCTCCGGCTGAAAACCGCCCGCAGGGAAACCCTTCAGATCCTTCCGCTCCACCGCAGAATAAAACGTATACATGGGGTTAATATTCTCTACCGGGAAATCTGTCCCTAAAGGGATCCAGCCATTCTGCTTTAATAATGTCTTGTAAGCATAGGCCGATTTTAACCTTTCGGCACCTAAACGTTTACCCGCCCAATACATATCTGATGTAGCATGAGTAGGCTGTACAGATGGGATAATGTTATTGTCGCCAAAGTATTTAACATCTTCGGGGGCTATTACCTGCGCGTGTTCAACCCTCCACCTCAAGTCATTTTTCCCTTTTAAAACCGAGGCGTAAATTTTCAGGATCACCCGGTTGGCCGAGTCGCCAATAGCATGGGTAGACATCTGGAAACCTTTTCCGGCAATCTTTTTGGCTACCTCCCCAAAGTGGGCCTGGCTGCTCAACAAAAAGCCGCTCCAGCTTTTTTTATCCGCATAAGGTTTTAACAGGCATGCGCCTCTTGAGCCTAAAGCGCCATCGGCATAAACCTTAAATCCCCTTACATTAAGGCCGGGGGTTTTAAACACGCCCCGTTTAAACAGGTAATCGTAATTCTCCTGCCTGTCGGCCAGCATTACGTACATGCGCATTTTTAATAATCCCTTGTGCTGCAGATCGGCAATGGTGCTGATCATGGTATAGGGTAATCCACAATCATCAACCGTTGTCAGTCCAACCGCGAAACAATTTTTTTGTGCCGATAACAACGCGTTCTCCACAACAGGGGCGGCTGGTTCGGGTATTTTGCGCATAACAATACCCATGGCATTATCAACCAATATACCCGTAAGTTTGCCATTAATGGTTTCAATTTCGCCGCCATTAATGGTTTGGCCGGGTTTTACCCCGGCAATATTTAAAGCTGCCTGGTTGGCAATTATGGCATGCCCGTCAACACGGCTAAGTATCACCGGCCTTACCGGGAACATGCTGTCGAGCCTGGCTTTATCCGGAAATTGTTTTTTTGTCCAATCGTTCTGATCCCAGCCACGACCTATAATCCAACCATCGGTGTTACGGGCAGAGTAAGCCCCCACCGAATCCACAACCTCGTTCCAGCTTTTGGTTCCATCAAGGTTTACTTCCTGTAAGCCAAGGCCATATTCATAAAAGTGGGCATGCGCATCAATAAAACCCGGATAAATGGCAGCCCCCTGTGCATCAATCACCTCATGTGCCAAATATTTTTGCTCCAGTGTATCGGCATTGCCAACGGCTACAATTTTACCATGATTTACCACAAATGCATTAGCAGTGGTAAAGGTGCTGTCGACGGTATAAACCAGGGCATTTTTTATTAAAAGATCGGCATTGTACTCTTTTTGTTTGCAGGCTGCAACCAAAAGCAACAGCGCCAGCAATAATTTCTTCATATAGATAGCTCCTTTTGAAGATGATGGATTAAGGAGCAAAGAACAAGGACGGGAAACCGGAACAGCTAATAATAAATGCTTTATGATCTTTGTCTTTGCTCTTTTATCTTTATTCTGTCATCCTGTTTATATACAATTATCAAATCATAAAGTTATGCCTTCAAATATTTAATTTAGCATCGAAAACGAAATTGAAGGGAATTTTTTTAAATGTCAGATATTATACAGCTTTTACCAGACGCCGTTGCCAACCAGATTGCCGCCGGCGAGGTGGTGCAACGACCTGCATCTGCAGTAAAAGAATTAGTTGAAAACGCCATTGATGCCGGGGCCAGCAAAATACAGCTCATTATAAAAGATGCAGGAAAATCATTGATACAGGTAATTGATGATGGCTGCGGCATGAGCATTACCGATGCCCGTATGTGCTTTGAGCGCCATGCCACCTCAAAAATACGTAAAGCCGAAGATCTGTTCGCCATCCGCACCATGGGTTTCAGAGGCGAGGCAATGGCATCCATAGCCGCCATTGCCCAGGTTGAGCTAAAAACCCGCCGCCACGAGRACGAGCTGGGCACCTGCATTTTTATTGAAGGATCAGAAGTGATAAGCCAGGAAGCATGCTCTGCTAATACCGGTACATCCATCTCTATAAAAAACTTATTTTATAATACCCCGGCCCGCCGTAACTTTTTAAAAAGCAACCCGGTAGAGATGCGCCATATCATCGATGAATTTCAACGTGTGGCCTTAGCCAATCCACAGATATTTTTCACCCTGCATCATGACGGGCAGGAGGTTTATCATTTGCCGGGCGCCGCGCTTAAACAACGCATTGTTCATTTATTCGGGAATAATTATAACCAAAGATTGGTACCGGTTGAAGAGAATACTACCATCATCAATTTACGCGGTTTTGTTGGCAAGCCCGAGTTTGCGCGCAAAACAAGGGGCGAGCAGTTCTTTTTTGTGAACTATCGCTTTATCCGCGATGCCTATTTAAACCACGCCGTGCTCACGGCATTCGAGGAGTTGTTACCTGATGATTGTTACCCTTTTTATGTGTTATTCATCGATATTGATCCATCGAAAATTGATATTAATGTACACCCTACTAAAACCGAGATTAAATACCAGGACGAAAAGGCTATTTATGCCATTATCCGCTCGGCAGTAAAACGTTCTTTGGGCAGATAYAACATTACCCCCAGTTTGGATTTTGACCAGGAGAACAGCATCGAGCACCTCATCACCCCAAAACCATTTGAGGAAATAGTTGCGCCTACCATATCTTTCAACCCGGATTTTAACCCTTTTGCTGCCGAGAAAAAAACACCCCGCGAACAGCACCCATTTTTAAGGGATAGTGGCAATTACAAAAGCAGCCCAATTCCAGGCAATTGGGATACCCTGTACGAAATCAGCAAAAAGGAAACCAGCCTGCAACAACAGATGCACGGGGAAAAAAGCATAGCAGTTGATGAACAGGAGGTAAGTAAGCCAAGTGAGCGACAATTGTTTCAGATCCACAACAGGTTCATCCTCTCACAAATTAAATCGGGCTTTATGCTGATAGGGCAGCAGGCAGCGCATGAGCGCATTTTGTATGAGCGTTTTTTACAGCAATTGCAAAATCACTCCGGGGTGAGCCAGCAGAGCCTATTTCCGCAATCGGTAACATTAAACGGAAGCGATTTTGAGTTATTAAGGGAACTTTTGCCCGATATAAAAGCGCTTGGGTTTGATATCCGCGAGTTTGGTAAAAACACGGTGGTTGTTGAAGGTGTACCCGCCGAACTAAACAATGTAGACGAGCATGAGCTGCTTGAGCGTCTGTTAGAAGGCTTTAAAAACAATTTGGCTATTTTAAAAGTAGATAAGCGGGATAACCTGGCAAGGTCATTAGCACGCAATGCGGCTATTAAAACAGGAACCAAATTATCATTAGAGGAAATGAACCAGCTGATTGACCAGCTTTTTGCCTGCCAAATGCCCAACCAGGCATTGAACGGGAAGCCCGTAATCAGTACCTTTACAATGACCGAATTAATGGAACGCTTTGAAAAATAGCCCAGGGGCTTTAATTATACTATGAACCAATACAGTCAATCACCATTTTCAAATATTACGCCGGTTGTAAAAAACCTGTTGATCATTAATGTTTTGTTTTTTATAGGAACGTATGTATTTGCCAGACTCGGAATAGACCTGATTACATTGCTATCGGCGTTTTATTTTAATTCGCCTTTATTTCATCCATGGCAAATTATTACTTACATGTTTATGCATGCCGGTTTTTCACATATTTTTTTCAATATGTTTGCCTTGTACATTTTTGGCCCAACCCTGGAGTATACCATGGGCTCCAAGCGCTTTTTGCAATACTATTTTATAACGGGTATTGGTGCTTTGGCCTTACAAATGCTGGTACAGGCCATTGAGGTACATGGAGTAATAGGCACTTTTACCATTGCCAACGGCGATCTTTCGCCATATGTTAACCTGGAGGGTTTTAACAAGTTAAGGGAAATATACGGCGGGGCAACTTTAGGTGCATCTGGCTCAATATTTGGGCTATTACTTGCCTTTGGGTTCCTATTCCCCAATGTGGAAATGATGATACTATTTATTCCCGTACCGGTTAAAGCCAAATATTTGGTTACAGGCTATATTCTAATAGAATTATTTAGCGGGTTTGGGCAGTTTGCAGGGGACTCTGTTGCTCATTTCGCGCACCTTGGTGGGGCATTATTTGGCTATATTATATTAAAAGTTTGGCGAATGGAACGACCAAACAATTTATATTAACAACAAGAGTTATCAATAAATAACGGTACATTTTTATGAGCACCCTTTGGCAAAATCTCCACTATAAAATGCTGCGGTCGGGCAATAAGCTCAACCTGCTCATTGGCATCAATGTAATTGTTTTCCTGGCTGTATATGCAACAGCTGTTATTGAGCAGTTTTTTACGGGATTTGGTAATAGCCTAATACTTTTTTACAGTAATGAATACCTGCTGCTTCCAGCCTATTTCCCAAAACTATTAACCCATTTTTGGACACCCTTAACCTACATGTTCATGCATGCCGGCATATTGCATATCCTGTTTAATATGTTGTGGCTATATTGGATGGGCCAAATATTTGAAGAGTATCTGGGCAACAAACGCACTATAGGCTTATACATTATGGGGGGCCTGGCCGGCGCCCTGGCCTATTTATTATGCTTAAATTTTTTACCGGCGTTTACCAATATACATGCGGCCATAGGAAGTACAATAGTTGGTGCATCGGCCAGCGTTATGGCCATTGTTGTAGCTACAGCTACTTTATTACCTAACTACGCTATATCATTAATGTTTATTGGCCCGGTAAAATTAAAATGGTTGGTATTTGTTATCCTGGTGATTGACTTTTTGGGCACCGTTGGTCCAAACGCGGGCGGGGAAATAGCTCACCTGGGCGGGGCATTGTTTGGGTTCATCTACGTTAAACAGCTTCAAAAGGGGCATGATTGGATTACATGGATAGCCAGTTTATTCAAATCAAAGTCAAAATTAAAGGTAGTACATAATATTACCGGTAAAAACAGCATAGAGTATCCCCGTCAGGACGAAAT
>NZ_JBFUKF010000133.1:0-13383 GCF_056400985.1 Mucilaginibacter sp. P4_G9
CTCATCATATATGTGGATGTTTTTTGTAACTACAGTATTGTTTGAGGCAACTTCAATGGTGTAATCGCCATTTTCAAGGTCGGTTAAAACATAACCTTTTGAAGCCACAGCTTTATTTGGCAAAAAGTCTTTTATTAATAGATGGCTGTCGTTGTCGTACACTTTTACTACAGATTTGTAGGCGTCAGCCTTTACCACATTTACTGCAACACCACGGCCTTGCTTCATTACTGATAATGTTATAACGGGTTTGGATCCTTCGGTAAGTGTTTTAGCTGTTGCAGTTGTTACACCAAAAATGCCTACGCTTAATAACAAAAATAATGCTGATAATTTGATTGAATTTTTCATGATCTTTTCGATTTTAAATATTGTTTTTGAATTTTGTTTTCTGTTTCAATATTCAAATCAACAACATCTTTCAGCATCAAAAAAATGCAATAGACGGCGGTTATATAATTATAGACCAAGAACTTATTTCAATCGGCAAACCTGCATATAAATACTAATAATCAACCGATTACGCTTTCATAGCGGAATATCCGGCTTTCATCGACGTGTTTTTGCCTTTCGTCGGTAATAAATGACGATCTCCCCCTAATCCATCCCGATCGGTGACCCGTCGGGCATATTCATTACTGCTGCCGGCTGAAACTTATCAGGATTTCGCTCGAACTGGCTGATCTGCGACAAACCGAACAATAAATTGGCTTTACGACTGTCAGTTGCGGCATTCAAATTCGTTTGTATCCATTTTTTTAACTCATCAATCTGCAACAGGGCAATACTGCGTACACTTTCTGATGCTTTGGTATTAGCAGCCAGGGTGAGGATCTGTTTTAGCGTTAAGTTATTCACCAATCGCTGTAGTTCGCCTTTATAGCCTGTTGGCTGCGGGGCTTTCCAGGTTTGGGCCACCAGTTTATTCAATACAGGCAACAAACCCGGCTGTGTATTATCGCGCGATTGATATTCAATCAGCCGTGCCGCCCGCTCTGGTTGCAGCATAAACGATAGCGTTGCACCAGCTGCCGATTCTGCAGCTGCCATCGGGTCGAAAGTTAAGCCAGTATGCGATTTAAAGGTTTCCCTTGTACGTGGATAACCAATCGGCCGTGGTGGTATTTTTTCTATCAGCTTTTCGGGCAGGGCAAGGGCATCAGGGCTTATAGTGCTCATCAGCGCGTCAAAAGCTTTCCATTGCTCGGCCGGCAGCACAAATTTAGTAGTGATTTGCCCATCGTTCTTTAAAGCGAAGGTATAATACAAACCGCCCAGCATTTTTGAAGCAGCCTCGGCCTGGAAACGGTGGATCAAATACATTGGCACCAATACTTCTTCCAGTGTAGCCATAGGCGCATCCTGGCGAATTGCCTTTTCAGAAAAATTATCCAGTACGTGTTTACGCAGCACCATTAATCTATTCAACTCATCAGCGGCATTGGTACCGCTATCCCACAAATGTGCCTGCGGATGTGCGCTGCCTGCGGGGCGGGCGTCATCATCAGATATAAATAAAAAACCTTGTTTAATGGTTTCGGTGATGATGCCTTTTAAGGCTTCGTCCTCGTTCGTTCCGGTCGCGAAATCCTGATAGCCGTACAGGATGGCTCGTTTGTCATATTCGCCTATCTCCTTACGGTATGCCTTGCTCAGGTCGATGGTGCCGTCGGCATTTAAACTAACCACCGGCGGCGGGTAATCCATTACAGATGACCTGCCATTAACACTGGCTGTAAAATTATGCTGCAGGCCCAGCGTATGCCCAACTTCATGCGCTGCAAGCTGCCTTAAACGCGCAAGAGCAAGCTGCAACATTTTATCACTTACCGGTTTGCCATCCTCATAAGGTTGCACCAACCCCTCGGCAATTAAAAAATCCTGCCTGTCGCGCAGCGAACCGAGCGAAACCTGGCCTTTTATGATCTCGCCGGTTCGCGGGTCGGTAATTCCGCTGCCGTATGACCATCCCCGGGTAGAGCGGTGGATCCACTGAATAATATTATACCTGATATCCATCGGATCGGCATCTTCGGGCAACAACTTTACCTGGAAAGCATTTTTATAGCCTGCTGCCTCAAAAGCCTGGTTCCACCAGCCGGCACCTTCCATCAGGGCGCTGCGCACGGGCTCGGGAGCGCCGCGGTCAACATAATAAACAATGGGCTTCACCGGTTCGCTCATGGCAGCAGCAGGATCCTTTTTCACGAGCCGGTGACGACTTAACAGCCTTTTCATAATCGGTTGATCTATCGGCGTAGCGTAATCCATGTATTCCACATCATAATACCCGGAGCGGGGATCGAATTTGCGCAGTTTATAGTTGCCATCGGGCAGCTTTATAAAAGACTGGTGCATCCGTACCGTAACCGAATTTGGGTCGGGCGTTACAGAGCTTATCTCGGTCCCCTTTGCCTTGCCGGTAAGGGTTATGGTAGCTTCAAACTCAGAATTATCGGGAAAGCTTTTGGTATTGGGCAGGTATACTGCCGAGCGGCTTTCGTCAAAGCCGAAGCTTCCCTGGTTATTATCGTTCAGCCTATCGGTTATTTTATGGTTATCGTGCAGCAAAAAGGGTGTAAAGTCTATCAGTACCCTATTCCCGTCCTGTGCTACAGCTGTAAATCCCCAGATGGCCGACTGCGCGAAGGCTTCGGCAACAGATTTACGTTCATCGGCATTATCACTAATTGCGCGGTAGCTGTAATTGGGCTGCATCAATAATATCTTAGGACCGCTTTTCACAAATTTTACAATCCGGCTATCACCAATCTGGCCGCGATCCAAACCCAGGTCATTTGAACATACACCTGCAGGTAAAGAGTTTACATAAAGAAATTCCTGGTCTAACTTATCTATCTCCAAAAATATCTTCCCGGTTTTTTCATCCCAATAAAAGTTAAAGTATCCTGTGTATTTGGTAAAGCCCTTTGTTTTGGCTTCTATTTCATCAGCCTTTTGGGCTTTAACATTAAAAAAGGAAAAAGAAAAGAGAAATAAGAAGAAGTAAACTTTTTTCATAGGTGCCAACTTATTGTTAAGCCCTAAAATAGGTATAAAAACAGAAAGGAGGTAAAAATTACCCCCTCTCTGTCATTTTATAAAATCAGCATTAATTATTTCATCCCTTTTTGGATGGCTTCAATTTCGGCTAAATGACTTTTTATAACAGGTAAGGTTTTTTCTGCAAATGCTTTAAGGTCGGCATCTTTGCAATTTTTAGCGGCATCTTCAAACATCGATTTTACTTTTTTATGGCCATCTACCATAGCATCTACATAAGCTTTATCGAAGTCGGCACCTGTCTTTGCAGCAAGATCAGCTTTCTTTTTTTGGTGATCGGCATCAGGTTCAGTTGGTAAAGTAATGTTTTTTTGCTTTGCAATAGCAATAAGCTCATCGTTTGCTTTGGTATGGTCGGTAACCATCATGGCACCAAACGCCTTTACCTTGGCATTCATAGCTTTTTCACCGGCCAGTTGTCCCAATGCCACTTCGGCCAGGCCGCCGTTTGCTGCATCTGTAGCAAATTTTGCATCTTTTTCGTCAACGGCTATACCATGTGCACCGGTAATGCCTGCAGTGTCGGTTGCTGCCATTGTTGACGAATCTTTAACCGCGTTTGTACTGTCTGCGGCTTCTTTGCTGTCTTTGGCACCGCCGCATGATTGGAACGACATGGCGGCAATTGCCAACATCGCTATTAAACTTAACTTTTTCATAGTAGTGATTTATATTGTTTTTATAGGCAACAACTTTCACTGAGATAAGTTTTATTTTCTTAATTGTAAAATATATTAATTTCACATTGGAACATTTCGTTCCTCCTCATAGCGATGGTAACACGTCGCTACCCTACCATCCTCTTCACAATCTCATCAGCTGTTAATTTTTCCTGCACACCGCTGGCCATATCTTTAAAGGTTAACAGGCCACTTTGTATTTCATCGCCCCCGATTACTACTGTATAGGGGATGTTTTTGTTATTGGCATAATCCAGCTGCTTTTTAATTTTGGCACCTGCCGGATAAAGCTCGGTGTTAATGTTTTGCCTGCGGAGCTGTTGCAATAAAGGCAGTGCATAAGTTTCGCCTTCCTTATCGAAGTTACAAATGAGTACCTGGGTGCTTTGGTTTGCCGCGGTTGGGAAAAGGTTTAATTCTTCCAGCACATCGTATATCCTGTCGGCACCGAAGGAGATACCTACTCCTGTAAGACCTTTTAAACCAAACATGCCGGTTAGGTCGTCATAACGGCCGCCACCGCCGATGCTGCCCATAGCCGCTTCGTTGGTTTTAACCTCAAATATGGCGCCTGTGTAATAGTTCAACCCTCGGGCAAGGGTTATATCCAGTTCAAGTTTTGCGGTTTGCAGCGGGCAGCTTTCGATATATTTAAAAACGGTTTCTATCTCTTCGCAACCTTTCAGGCCGGTTTCTGATGAGGACAGGGCTTCGCGCAGGCTTTGCAGCTTTTCGCTGTTGGAGCCCTCCAGTAAAATAACTGGTTTTATTTTTTCTATGTCGGCCTCCGTAAAGCCACGCTCTAATAGTTCTTTTATAACACCGTCCAGGCCGATCTTATCGAGCTTGTCAATAGCTACGGTAAGATCAATAATGTTTTCGGCCTTATCAATGATCTGGGCTATGCCCGACAGGATTTTGCGGTTATTGATCTTGATGGTAAAATCCTTCAGGCCCAATTTGCCTAAAGCCTCATCATAGATCAATACAAACTCGGCTTCGTTCAGTAATGAGTCGGAGCCAACCACATCGGCATCACATTGGTAAAATTCCCGGTAGCGGCCACGCTGCGGTCTGTCGGCACGCCAAACCGGCTGCACCTGGAAACGCTTGAACGGGAAAGTAATCTCGTTCTGGTGCATTACAACGTAACGGGCAAAAGGAACGGTGAGATCGTAACGGAGAGCTTTTTCGGAAATTTTATTAGTTAGTTTATTAAACGCTACAAGTCGATTTTTTGGAGCAATTAATTTATAGTTCTTTTCATATTCATCATGGAAAGCCTTTTTCTCAATATCAGTCTCTGCTAAATTATATTTACTTACCAAAGTATACATTGAATCAAGCACCTCGAAATTATTACTATCCTGTAATTCAAGTAAACCTTTATCTAATTCATTAAAAAAGGACTCCAAAGATTTAGAGTCAAAATATTCTCCGGAATCAAGCACTTTAAAAATCAGCTTATCCCCCTCATCACCATATTTACCAGTCAGGGTTGATAGGTTTTCCATGGTAGGAGTTTCTATCTGCTGGTAGCCGTATTTACGGAAAACATCTTTAATAGTATCGAAAATATAGTTACGTTTCACCATCTCTACAGGTGAAAAATCGCGGGTTCCTTTAGGTACGGATGGTTTGATGGATGCCATGCGGCAAATGTACAAAAAAGCTTAGCCCCTCCCAACCCTCCCTGGAGGGGCAGACTTCAAAAACGTTTTAAAAATTATCGCATGAGAAACGGAATTTGGAGATGCTTCATTATGACACTCTTTTTACCTTATACAATTCCTACAAACCTCCAATTAATATATTTTTGAAAACCATGAATATTATCACCCAAACGCCCCGCCTGCTGATACGTGAATTTATTGCTGCCGAAGAACAACTTTCGCTTTTGATGGATGAGGACGAACGCCTTACCCAATATGTAAAAAAGCGCACCCCGGCAGAAAGCAAGCAGGTTTTTAAGGATACGCTTAAAGATTATAAAAACAAAACCGGTTTGGGCCGCTGGGGTATATTTAATGCGACCGATGATGATTTCATAGGCGTATGCATGCTGAGGCCCAGCGAATCTGACAGCAATAGTATTGAACTCGGTTACCGGTTACACCTCAAATACTGGGGCCAGGGCATCGCCACCGAACTTACCATAGCTTTGGTTAATTATGGTTTAAATAAAGTTGGCCTGGTGGAGATTTGCGCAGTAACACATCCTCATAACCTTGCATCACAAAAGGTTTTAACTAAAGCCGGGTTTGAGCGCCGCGGCGAAGCTTTTTGGTATGGAGAGGATCTGCCGTTTTTTAGGGTGAGTAAGGTTCTTTAATATAAAAGATTTGTCATTCTGAACGTAGTGAAGAATCTATTATACAACATGCACATTCGATATACAAAGTTCGCGAATAGATCCTTCACTGCGTTCAGGATGACAACGAAAAAATAAGAGTCAACTACTTTGTCAACGCCCTGATAATATCCTTGCACCCGCCTTCAATCAGTGTAAAAACAGGCTCAAACTGGGTATCATCATGGTACGGATCGGGTACTATTTTATCGCCCAATAACAGCTTTACTTTTTGGGCCTGCTCATCATTACCAGCCATATCGAGGATGTCGCCCAGGTTGTATTTATCCATCACATATATATGATCGAACTCCTCAAAATCACTTTGCCTGAATAACCGGCAAATCTGGTTGCTGATATCGATACCATGATTACGCGCAGTACGGGTCGACCGCCTGTCGGGCCCCTCTCCTACATGCCAGTTACCGGTCCCTGCCGAATCAATTTCCCATCCAAGGCCCTGCTCATCGCTTAGGTGCTGCATAATCCCCTCGGCCAGCGGCGAACGGCAGATATTGCCGAGGCAAACCATTAGTATTTTCATTTTTTAAGCTTAAAGCAAAAAGCAGAAGGCCAAAAGCTTTTTGCTTTGGGCTTTTAGCCTTCTGCTAAAATCAACCAAATATTTGATTCAACACTCCAGCCAACCGTACGCCTGCTTTAAGCAATTGCTGGTTAAGGGTGCCAATGTGGCTAAAATTGTATTTGTAGTTCAGGTTATCGCCTGGTTTAATGTCGGCGTAAAATTTTTCGGCCAGCTGGTTGCTTTCAAAAAGCCATTTGCTAATCGGGTCTTTTTGCAGGGTTGTGCGCTGGGCAGCTGTGGTGTGGTTTATCCATGCAGCGTATTCGGTATAGCTTAATTGCTGATTATCTATCAGCTGGCTATCCCAAACCGAATGCAGGTTGCTATCCTTACCAAACCACTGTACTTTAAAATCGTTGCCGCCCTTATCGCTGGTATGGCCTGTATGAAAAGGCTGATGAACATCCTCCACAATATGTATCAACATGCGCAGGTAAAGTAATTTGTTGGTTTGGGTGGTAGTTTTTTTCTTGAGTTCGGCAATCAAAAAATTCATTTTGGTGTAAGCGTCTGTAGCCGTGTCTGCTTTTAAATAGGTTTGCAGTTCGGGGTAGGTATAAGCCTTATCCATGTCGATAAAATGCCAGTTGTACAGGTAGCCGTAAGCCGGATCTGATTTAATAAAATCGGCCCAGTTGCTGGTAATAGCGATTGATTCGTTACCTAAAATGGCCTGGATAGCCTTGCGTGCTTTTGGGGTTAAATAGCTATCTGCTATCTGCCCGCAAATACGGTGACCATTGGTTCCCCATGCCATGCCTTGCAATGGGATGTAGCATACAGCTACAAAAAGGATGATCTTTTTGAAAAAGTTAGTGCTCATTTTCATAGTGGTTTTGGGATGCAACTTGTTCTTTTAATTAAACGCGCGTAAATGGGTATTACATTAGATGTACTTGTAAATTCAATTAAAGAGTCTGCCTTTTGCTTCACCTTATAAAACTCCTCGTAATCACCATAGCGGAAACAGCTTTTCTCGTCTTTATAGCTGCCATCGGCATTGCAAAACTGGCCTTTAAGGTGCAGTGTATCCTGCTTTTGCACATAGGTACCGCGGATGTACTCGGTCCAATGGCCGCTGTTCATACAGGTATCGGCCCCATAATTTACTTTGCTTACGGTGCTTATCTTCATCAAAAAAGAATCGCAGCTGAATTTCAGATCGTACAGCGAATAAGTAACCAGTTTTTTTTGCGCCGGTACCGTATCCTGCCGCCACTCGCCCTGCAAATATTTAACACCCGGTTTTTGAACGTCGGGATTCATGGAGCAGGAGTTGAGGTAAAAGGCGAGAGGTAAAAGGTAAAAGGCTCTTTTAAGGCGAAAGGTAAAAGGCGAAAGGTAAAAGGTTTTTTTGCTGAAAGCCAAAGGCTGAAAGCTGAAAGCCTTTTTTGAGATAAAAGCTGAAAGGTAAAAGCTAAAGGGTTTTGGCATATTTAAAATGCGATTCAAAGCAGTAAATAAAAAGCCCCTCTCCTAAAGGAGAGGGGTTTGGGGTGAGGCTTATAAACTACCTATCATATTTTCGGGCCTAACCCATTGGTCAAACTGTTCGTTGGTTAACAAACCTAAACCAATGGCGGCTTCGCGTAACGATTTATTTTCTTTTAAAGCAGTCTTAGCAATTTTGGCAGCGTTTTCATAGCCTATATGCGGATTAAGCGCGGTTACCAGCATCAGCGAGTTTTCGAGGTGCTTTTTAATGCCTTCGTAATTTGGTTGGATACCAACCGCACAATGATCATTAAACGATACGCAGGCATCACCAATTAACCTTGCCGATTGCAGGAAGTTGGCAGCCATAACCGGTTTAAATACGTTAAGCTCATAATGGCCGTTTGACCCGCCGATAGAGATGGTTACATCGTTACCCATCACCTGTGCAGCTACCATAGTAACGGCTTCGTTTTGGGTAGGGTTAACCTTGCCGGGCATAATAGATGAGCCCGGTTCGTTATCTGGAATATGAATCTCGCCAATACCCGAACGCGGACCAGAAGCCAGCATCCTGATATCGTTAGCTATTTTCATTAATGATACCGCTATCTGTTTCAAAGCACCATGGCTTTCTACAATGGCGTCATGAGCGGCCAGCGCTTCAAATTTATTTTCGGCAGTAATGAATGGCAGGCCGGTGAACTGGGCAATGTATTCGGCCACCTTAACATCATAGCCTTTTGGGGTGTTGATGCCGGTACCCACGGCTGTACCGCCAAGGGCAAGCTCAGATAAGTGATCTAAAGTATTACGCAGGGCTTTTAAACCGTGGTTTAGTTGTGATACATAGCCAGAAAACTCCTGGCCTAACGTAAGCGGCGTAGCATCCATTAAATGGGTACGACCGATTTTCACGACAGATTTAAAGGCTTCAACTTTTGCCTGCAAAGTATCGCGCAGTTTTTCAATTCCCGGGATGGTTACATCCATCAGGATCTTATACGCCGCTATGTGCATGGCCGTTGGGTAAGTATCGTTTGATGATTGCGATTTATTCACATCATCATTAGGATGGATAAAGGTTTTGCCTTCGCCCAGTTTGTTGCCTTGTAATACATGCGCGCGGTTGGCCACTACCTCATTAACGTTCATGTTTGATTGCGTGCCCGAGCCTGTTTGCCAGATCACAAGCGGAAACTCTGATGCTAATGCACCTGTCAGTATTTCATCACAAACCTGTGCTATCAGGTCGCGTTTTTCGGCAGATAGTACGCCAAGATCGGTATTGGTATAAGCGGCAGCTTTTTTCAGGTAAGCAAACGCGTCAATGATCTCTTTTGGCATAGATGCCTCCGGACCAATTTTGAAATTGTTGCGTGAACGTTCTGTTTGTGCTCCCCAGTATTTATCGGCAGGTACCTGTACCTCGCCCATGGTATCGTGTTCGGTTCTGAAACTCATAGCATTAAATTTTGCAGGGGCAAAGTTATGTTTTTATATGATGCGGGGGATGAGGAAATGGTAATCTTTTTGTGATGGAAAAGACAAGGCTTAAAGTATCAATTGAATAATTCAAGGTGTATTGCTTACTAAAGTTAACAACGAAGAGAATGAGTTTAATTTTTTATAGTTCACAAAAAGTGAACTATAAATTTTATATTTGTTTCAAGAATGAAAGTTCACCTTATCAAAAAACAAACTTTAGAAAACTTTTCAGCATAATACCCGAGAAGCAAAGCGTCTTTGGAAGACTGGGCCGAAAAGCTAAAACTGGCAAATTGGGAACAGCCAGGTGATATAAAACATACTTATAATACCGCCGATTTATTAGGCAAAAGCAGTAACAGGGTTATTTTTGACATAGCAGGGAATAGTTTCCGGATGGTTTGTAAATATGTCTTCGGCACAAAGCAAGTCCATTTATTTGTTTGCTGGATTGGAACACATGCCGAATATGATAAAGTTTGTAAACAAGGTGACCAGTATACCATTAACATTTATTAAACATGGAAGCAGCGACAATGAAATACACCATCATCAAAAATAAAACCCAATATGATCAGTATTGCGATCAACTGGAAACCCTGTTGATCCAGGAAAGCACCAACGCGTTGCAGGATGAAATAGATTTGTTGACGCTCCTAATTGAAAAATACGACGAGGAACATAATACATTTAAAGAAACTGACCCAATTAGCTTGTTACGGTCTTTCATGCATGACCATCATTTAAAACCCCAGGACATGACCGTGATACTGGGAATTAGTAAAGGCTATGTATCTGATATTTTAAATTATAAAAAAGGATTATCAAAAGATGTGATACGGAAATTAGCAGCGCATTTTAAGGTTAGGCAGGAAGCTTTTAACAGGCCATATAAATTAATATCGCCCATTAACGCGCACCTACGTAATGCCAGTGTAATGAATACTACAAAACAATTGCAGTACGCTAAACAGTAAGCTTAAGGTTTGTAGTTACGATAAAATCTCCCGAATTTTAGAAATATAGGACCTGCCGATTGGGATTTTCTTATCCCCTATAATTATCTCACTGTTGTTATGCCTTTCAATCTTATTCAAAGCAACAATAAATGACCGATGTACCCTCGCAAACAATACTTCAGGCAGTTTATCCAGCAGTTCTGAAATTGATAAATAGGTTTTATAAGTTCCGTTCATCGTAAAAATAACAAGATAATTGCCTTGTGCCTCAACATAGCATATATCGTTAAAGTTCATCTTTACCATTCGGCGTTCGCATTTAACAAACAGGAATGTATCTCCATCCTTAGAGGCCGTTAATAAATTCTTCTCATCAATATTTTTTTCAGCCTCAATTTGTAGTGCCCGTACCTTTTCTGAATTTAAAAGCTGGTATAATTTTATACAAAAAGGAATCGTGAGCACAAATTGAAGCTTAACACAATTATATAAAAACGGGGCAACGCTCAATAAGGGTTCTTTTTTCCAGCTAATTAAAAAATACCTTAGTATAATGTAATTATCTATCAGGCGTAACATCAACGCGAACGCCGCCACCAATAAAACATACACAACTATAAAACGTATAACTTTTTGATGGAAAAGTAAATCCGCCATCAGGGTTTCTACAACTATTGCAACAAAAACCACTTTTGGGATCAAACTAAAAAACTCGTTTCTAAAAACCGTCAAAAAGTCCCCTTCCGTAAGCCCCTGCAGTATCGTAAATAACAACAAGTAGCATATCCAGTACAGGAAATACAATTCAATTTTTTTCAATTTTCTGTTAACGATGAAATCGGGCACGTTTTAAAAGTAATAAAATTAGCGAGGCCGCCATAAAAGTAATACGCATTTACTTGAAAGCTAAACGATATAGTACGTCGTTCGCCCTCTTTTTTTTGTTGTCTGCATCAAAAATTTGCTATGTGTAAGTCAACATTTACTTTGCTCCCTCCAATTAATCAATTCCATTTAAACCATCATGAAGAAAAATCTTTTAACCTGTTTATTTATTACTGTACTTGGATATTTAAATCTGTATGGGCAGCAAACCAACATCTATCCTACCAATTGGTGGGTTGGCATGAAAATGAACCACATTCAATTATTAATCAGAAGCGAGAACAAAGCTTTATCTCAGCAAAAAATCAAAATCAATTACCCCGGTATTACCCTGCTCCAAACTCACCATTTCCCTAACTTAAAATATACAGCCGTTGATATCCTTATCAGCCCTGCCACAAAGCCGGGGTCAGTAAACATCATTTTTGGAGATGGCGTTAACTCCGCGGTGATATCATGGCCTTTATTGGCAAAACCTTTGGGCAATGGCAGCAGTTACGCGCAGGGGGTAACTTCGGGTGATTTTATAGATCTGCTGCTAACAGACCGCTTTAGTAATGGCGATACAAAAAATGATAGAGTACCTGGAATGAGGGACCAATCGCTGAATCGCGATTCGATGTACTTAAGACATGGCGGCGACTTTCAGGKTATATTGAATCATATCKATTATTTTAAAAGTCTTGGCGTAACCGCTTTATGGCTGACCCCGATAATGGAAAACGACATGCCCAACCGTACCGAACACGGTTATGCCATTACCGATCACTATAAAATTGATCCCCGATATGGAAACGACTCTCTTTATACCAAATTAAGTAATACACTGCATAAAAACGGCATGAAGCTGATCATGGATGTTGTATATAATCATACCGGGCTTTACCATTTTTTAGAACAAGATCCACCAGCAACAGACTGGATGCACCGGTGGCCCCAATTTACCCAGACAAATTACAGGGAACAAACCCAGTTTGACCCGTACGCAGCACCATCAGATAAAAAGAAAATGACAGATGGCTGGTTCACCGCCGAAATGCCGGATGTTAATCACGCTAACCCATTTATGGCAAACTATATGATTCAAAATATTATATGGTATGTGCAAAACTTTGGAATTGACGGTATAAGAATAGATACCTATACCTACAACGATATGAATTTTGCTAACCGATGTAACCAGGCTATTATGGACGAATTTCCTAAGCTTACTTTATTTGGTGAAACACGGGTATTTGGCGTTGCCAATCAGTCGTATTTTAACCAGAACAATTTTAATTTGCCTTTCAAAAGCAATTTACAAGGGTCGGCGGATTTTCAATGCCTATATTTTGGCATTATCCCTGCATTGATGCAGCCATTTGATTGGACGGATGGAGTTAATAAATTGTATTATACCTTAAGCAGCGATTTTTTGAATAAAGATGCTACCCGTAATGTGCTTTTGTTGGATAACCACGATGAGCCGCGTTTTTTTTCGGTTGTGGGCGAGGATGTTGAAAAGCAGAAAATCGGCTATGAATGGTTATTAACCTGCAGGGGCGTTCCGCAGCTATATTATGGATCGGAGGTACTTTTAAAAGGCTTTACAAACCCCGATGGTTTGGTAAGGGCTGATTTTCCGGGCGGATGGGCCGGGGATAAAAAAAATGCTTTTACCGGCGAAGGTCTTACAACCGATGAACTCGCTGTTCAAAATATTGTTAAAAAATTGGGCACTTTCCGGAAAAACTCATCAGCATTAAAAACCGGGAAAATGATGCATTATATACCTGTTAACGGACTTTATGTTTATTTTAGATACGATGCCAAACAAACAATAATGTGCATTATGAACACCGCAAAAAAGGAAAATACAATTGATTTTGCCAAATACATTGAAAGGACAGCAAGGTTTACCAAAGCCCAAAATGTAATAACCGGCGACCTGCTAAACAC
>NZ_JBFUKF010000134.1:0-13378 GCF_056400985.1 Mucilaginibacter sp. P4_G9
ATCATGAGCGAGGTATCCCTTAAGGAGTAACTTGGGTACACATAAATATTTCTGATGGTATAAATTTCCTGTGCCCTTTCTGCTATAGTATTTTTAACGGCCACAAAAATATCAACCTGGTGGCCGGCAACAGTACTGTCAACCCGCATGATCAGATCCTCGGGTGCAAAAAAGTAAAAACCTTCCTCTTTTAACCGGGCATCTATCCGGATACGTTCGTTTTTAATTACGTCGAGGTTGTAGTTTTCACCAGGTTTTAATAAGGTTTTAGCAGCAGCTCCGGCTATTGCGGTATCAATGCTTTCATAACCTTTTGGAAAGGTCACCTTTCTTATTTTGTATGCTGGTCCAGCCTGGGCAGTATAAACAGCTTTGGCCGTTTTACGCTTACTCACCGTGTCGCCGGTAACCTGCGCCTGGAAATAGCTTACATTTTGCAACCGATTTTGCAGTATGCTGCTGTTTTTTTCGAGGTCTACAGCGCTTACTAAAACAGGCGGCTCTCCAAATTTGGTGTTAAGCCAGTGAGCCAGTCCCTTCGTTTTTTTTGTCCTGGTTATATTATAGATATACAGTTTTACCCTTAAACCCAATATAGATCCGTTGGGACGCGGCCTGAGTAAAGCTTCCAGATCATTGCTTAATGCATCCTTATCGTTTTTTTTAATGTCTTTATCCACAATTTTTACCTCGCCGCCTGTATACAATTTCTGACCAGGCAGCAAATATTTGGTATTACTGCATGCATTCAGCAAAAAAGTTAATATCAGTATATATCTTAAATTTCTGATCATGGCCTTAGCTTGTAGGTGTATTTTGTGCTTTTTGCGCTGCCGCTTTATCGGCGGCTTCTTTAGCTTTATCTTTTTCTTTTTGCTCCTGCCTGTATTTGCGGCGCATTTCTTTTTCTGCTTCGGTACGCTTGTGGAAGATCTCCCTGAAGCGGTTATAATCAACCGTTAGGGTAAATCCTAAACCAGTTTCAACTATTTGGCCCTGTATTACAATAAACTCATCCCTACGGTAAGCCCGCAGTGTATACCGGCCATCTTTGCTCAGTTTATAACCTACAGATACATCACCTGCTATATTAGTAGCTTTTTGACCTTGCTGGTTACCCTCCAGGTTAAAATTATTACCAACGCTTACGGTAAGCCTGTCGTTAAGGAAGCGTTTGGAAAGGCCCACGTTCAGATCTGTTCTGTTGGTTGCTGTGCCCGACGAGTAATCCTCGCCGGATGTTAATCCGAAATTCAAATCAACCCCCTCTATCAGGTTTCCTGCCAGTTTGTTCAGCTGATCTGACAATAAACTACTCACACTATTACGAATGGCGCCTTCAACCCCTCCGCTACCAACCTGGCTTTGCAGTGGGTTATCACCAATAAAATGCCCTAATACCAATACTCCAAGTACTTGTTTATTCAGCTCATTAGGGTCCTGCCTTACCTGGCCCAGGCGGGTGTTCACGGTATTAACTACAAAGGTAGGTACAGAATAGTTGCTATCAGGAAGCACAATATCAAAGCTGATATCGGGTTTAAGCAGTTGATTCTTCAGGCTAAGATTAACGTTGAAGGGCAGCTTTTGCTTATACATAGTGGAGTTGTCTGTGCCGCTTACCTGGTTTTCAACCAGGTCGATAGGGGGCACGTTAGCCACATAGATAGCCGTCAGATCGATATTGGCGCTGGTTGGGTCGCCCGTCCAAACAATAGTACTTCCTTTTTTAAAGTTGAACGTACGTTTTACGGTGGCATAAGCCAGGTTATACGAGCCGGAGTTAACCACATAAGTACCTGTAAGGTTTATTTTCCCGCTTGGGTCTATACCGCCGTTTAAGTTAGCTTCGCCTTTCAGATGAACAACATCACCATTACGTTCGTCAACCACAATGGTAAAGGCGGCATCTTTATCAATTTTTATATTGGCAGATACATCAAGCCCGGTAATCTCCGATTTCCTGAGGGAGTCCAGTTGTTTTGCCAGCAATATAGAATCCATTTTGGGCGCGTTTGGATCTATAAATTCAACTACTCCTTTCCGGTCCTCTATCCCCGGATCGGTAGTTGGCAGTACAAACGTCATGTCGGTTTTGGGGTTTACTGTCAGGTTAGCATCCACAACTGGTTTCGCCATATTTCCGCGGATCCTGATGCGGCTATCTACATAAAGCTTACCGTAAAACAGCTTATTATCGGCCTGGGTAGAGTTAACGGCTCTGAAATTGGTAGAGTTGATATCAAGCCCGAAAGCGAAATCGGAATATGTTTTGGTGTAAACGCTGCCGCTCACAATGGCCTTATTCCCCGTTGAATCAACCAAAGTAAAATTATTAAAGCGGATGCCCTCATCATTAAACGTGATACTCTCTTTCGGCATCCTGAAGTAGGAATTGAGCATGGCTACGTTAAAACCAACCGTGTTAAAGTTTATATCGCCCCTTACGGATGGTGCATCGGTAGTTCCGGTTATTTTTAACTGGCCGGTAATATTACCAGATGCGTTGCGCAAACTGCCAAAGCTAAAACCTTCAATGCTTTTCATGCTCAGGTTAACTATATTCAGGTTCATATCAAACCTGCTTTCGGGTGTGGTATAATACATCCCATCCAGGTCAACCTGGTTGCCTTTGCCAGTGATGCTCATATTGGCGGCATAAGCATTGTTGGTTTGGTTATTTACCTTTAAGGCGATGTTGCCTACTGTATCGCCTTTGAAATTAAAATCATTTATGTTGATGGCAGCTGTAAATGCCGGGGAAGCCTGGAAGTTGCTTACTACAGCGTCGCCATTAATGGTACCGCCAATTTGCAGACTGTCCTGTTGGGCCATTTTAGTAAGTGCTTCTATTTTAAAGTTGCTGAATTTAATATTAAGCGGACTATTAAATTCCTGCGTATTGCTGTTAACGCTTAATACCTGGTTGTTGTTGGTAATAGTAAAGTTATGTGCCATGATTCCTTTTGAACCGTATTGGAAAAAGTTATCGGCACTTACGGTCCATGGCAAATAATCAAGCAACAAGCCATCCTGGTTAAAGCTAAACTGGTACTGGTTTGGTAATATGCTGAATGTACCTGCTAAGCGGTAGCGTTCTTTTTTAGCAGCATCGCGCATCTGCAGGCTTATACCAAGTTTGTTGTTTTGGGCGCTGCCCGATATGCTGGTATAAAGCAGATCAACAGACGAACCAACCTTTACCTCATCAACCGAGAGGTTGTAATTAAGCGCGTTGTTGCCTGTGTTGATATTTAGCGTTGCATGGTTTATAGTATTGGTGCCGTACACAACCTTTGGTATCGAGCCATTAACCACCAGCTCGCCGGTTGAACTGTTGAAGCTGCCTTTAAGTAATATAGGATCCAGCTGTTTCAAATCAGGGGCAAATTGGGTGAGTAGCGGCGTTTTAATCAAACGCGCATCAAACGCAAATTGCTGCGGCGAGTATTTGGGTTTAACAGCAGGCGCTGTTTTAACTATTTTGCCACTTTTATTTTTTACTGCAACCTGTTGTCCACCGGCAATTGCGGTATTAAAGTATTTATTAATCACATCCTGTATGGCATCACCAATTTGGGTAAGCTTGTATTTACCTGCCATATGGGCAGTCATGACGGGGGTTTTTAATCGCAGCGTGCTGCTATCGGCATTGGCTGTCGAGATGAGGCTTACGGTATCCATCCGGATCCGCTGGCCTTTGTTTACCACTAAAAGATCAGTTGCTTTAATATTGGCATTCAGGTAATCCGGGTCGGCAGTAGGCACATCAGCAATTATCTTACCGTGAAAACGCATGTCGTCCTTCACAAAATTTAGCTTTTGCAGGTTAATGCTATCCACCGTTAAAATGGCATTCACTGATGGATATTTTTTATTCAGGTTGGCTTTGGCATCCAAACCGAAATTGATGTTCGGGTCTTTCATGCGGGCAATAGCGGTATAAGCGCCATTGCTTGAGCTGCCTTTTAAAGCCAGGTTTTGATAAGTATAACCTTTAACATAGGCCTTTGCCAAATTACCGTTAAATTTAATGCTGGCAGTTTTAGGATCGATGCCGTAACCCTCCAGGTTGGCGGTTAACGTTATTTTACCAACAGTTTGAGGCTGTTTGGTAAGTGCGCCAACGTTAAGCTCATTAACTTTAATATTAGCCTTGTAGCTTGCTTTGCTTTTGTTTTGGCCATCTTTCATACTTGCAACCAAATCTGCAGCGCCAAGACTCGATCGCAGGGCCAGTTTGGTATTAAAAGTATACATACTACCTTTAAAATTACCCTTCAGGTTCATATTCTCGGGAATAGTCACGTTTGGGGGAATGCTGCCTGCCGGCGCAAGTTTGGTAATATCTGTACGGCTGGTATTAAAGTCGGTTATGTTAACATCAAAATAGGCCTTATTCACATCGGGCAGCCCTTTCAGCTTTGCCGCTGCTTTGATGTGGGTATTGGTTAAACCGGTAATCTCCAGGTTGGGAATATTGAGGTTATTTACCTGCCCGTTTACTTTGCCATTTATTTTAAATACCGTATTTGGCGATGATTTAAATGGCTCCATAGTTGCCATGGTGGGCATCAACAATAACACATCCTTTAACCCTAAACGGCTGCCATCCAAATTGGCATTAATACCCAACAAGCCAATGTTTTTGGTGATGGCCGCTACGGACGGATACCTTACCTGTACCGATTTTTGCAGCGTGGTTTGCGGTGTCTCCAATAGCAAATCGTTCATATAAGCATTGGTCGGTCCGTAAAAGAAGGCGGTGCGGAACTTATTGATCTTTAAGCCGCTTTTTTCGCTGAAGGAGAATGAGTTAATCTTGCCCGAAATAGTATCGGGATTGTAGGAAATATTTTCAACATCAGCGTTCAGGCTGCGAAGGTCCATGTGGCCAAAATCAATGCCCTTTGCTATGGCTTTCTGCGCGTTGTTGTCAAACTTAATGTTGTCGTTGTTGAAGCGTATCTTCCCTAACGCTATCGCCCAGCGTGATGATTGCGGAGCGGCTAATAGGGTATCAAGCTTTTTGGCGGTTTTAACTATTGCTTTGGTTACAGTTTGCGGTTTGGCCAGGCTTAAGGCTACTTTGGTGTCATTCAGCTCAACGTTTTTGATCCCCACTTTTTGGTGTTTCAGGTCTATCTTGTCCATCTCGACCAAAAACTTGCTGAGATCGACATTGGCGGTCATTTCGTTGCTGCGGTAGTCAACTTTTATTTTTGATACATCTATCACACCCAGGTTAAGGTCTAAGTTCATGGGCTGCACCGCGGTATCAACTTTAGCAGCCTGTGCAATTGAAGAGCCTACGGGTGTTTGAATGATGCGCGCGTTAACGCCTGATAGGGTGATCCTTGGTATGGTAAATTTCATTTTATCCATATCAAAATCCTTTATCCGGGTATCAAAATGACCCAACAGAAATTTTACATCGTTGCCGGTTGTTAGGTCCTTGTATTTGATATTGATCCTGTCGAGGTTAATCTTATCGACAGAGAATTTCATTGTCGAGGCAGTATCAGTTGGCTTAACCTCTTTTTTCTGTTCGCCGGCAAAGGCTTTAATAATATAGTCGAAGTTGAAAACGCTGTCGGCCCCACGGCTTACGTTTGCGGTAATGCCCTGCAAGTTAATTTCGTTTATCTCTACTTTGTTGTGCAGTAATTTAAACAGGCTGATATCCACCTTTAATTTATCACCGGCAATAAGGGTGTCTTTCTTTTGATCCTCAAAGTAAACATCTTCCAAAACCAGCAACTTAGGTAAGCCAAGACTGATATGCCCTATTTTTACCCGGGTATGGATCTTTCCCTGTAAAAAAGTTACCGCTTTATCTTTAGCGAAGTTTTGAACAGCGGGAACCTGTATTAAAATTACTACAAGAATAACCAGCAAAACTACACTGGTAAGAATCCAGAGTATTGTTTTGAGGGTTATTCTTATAAATTTTTTCAATTGCATTAATTTTTCAAGGGTGAAGATCAACTTGGTTAATATAATCAAATAGTATGCTAAAACCTCCTTAAACGGCGAAGCTTTTATTAGATCCTTAAAAAATAATCTCTCCCCGCAGCGGAGAATTTTAACAAGCTTGTTTTAGCCCCACCCAGGGACCGGATTGTTTTTAACTTTTCAACACCCAACATCACCAACTTGTTTTTTGGTAACTTTGTATTTCTACAGGATTTTTGCTGAAACGGATTTACTATGCCAGATTTTTCTCACTTACACGTACATACCCAGTTCTCGTTACTTGATGGCGCTGCCGATATATCAAAGCTATATAAAAAGGCCGCAGCCGACGGGATGAAGGCACTGGCTATTACCGATCATGGTAATATGTTCGGCGTATTTAAGTTTGTGGCCGAGGCGGGCAAACACAACGTGAAACCCATAGTAGGCTGTGAATTTTATGTGGTGGAAGATCGCCATAAAAAGCAATTTACCAAAGAGAAAAAGGATGTTCGCCGCCACCAGCTGATGCTGGCCAAAAATCCTGAGGGTTATAAAAACCTGGTTAAGTTATGCTCACTGGGTTATATGGAAGGCTTATACAGCAAATGGCCCCGTATTGATAAAGAACTAATATTAAAATACCATAAAGGGATAATTGCTACTACCTGCTGTATTGGCGCATCGGTACCACAGGCTATATTAAGGGACACCCCCGAAGCGGCGGAAACCGAGTTTAAATGGTGGCTTGACCTGTTTGGAGAGGATTTTTACATTGAGCTGCAGCGTCACGATATTCCGGATCAAAACATTGTTAATAAGGTGCTGCTTACCTATGCAAAAAAGTATAATGTAAAGGTGATCTGCTCCAACGATTCGCACTATGTAGATCAGCAGGATTCAAATGCTCATGATATTTTGCTTTGCGTAAATACAGGTGATATGCAAAGCACCCCCATAGCTACCGATGAAGAAGGCGGTCGTGGCTATCGTTTTGGTTTTCCAAACGATCAGTTTTACTTTAAAACACAACAGGAAATGAGCCACCTGTTTAACGATTTGCCCGAATCTTTAGATAATACAAACGAGATTGTTGATAAGGTGGAAGTGCTTAAATTAAAGCGCGATATCCTGCTCCCCAACTTCGTTATTCCGCCTGAGTTTAATATTCACAGTACACCTGATGCAGATACCCTTAACCAGTGGGAATACTTAAAGCATCTAACTTTTACCGGCGCCAAAGAGCGTTATAAAGAAATTACGCCCGAGGTAGAGGAACGGATTAACTTTGAGTTGTTTACTATCCGTACCATGGGCTTTGCAGGCTACTTTTTAATTGTTGCCGACTTTATTAAGCATGGACGCGATATAGGGGTGTTTATTGGGCCAGGCCGTGGTTCGGCTGCCGGATCAGTTGTAGCTTATTGTACAGGGATCACCAACATCGACCCGATGAAGTACAACCTCCTGTTTGAGCGTTTTCTTAACCCCGATCGTAAGTCGATGCCCGATATTGATACGGATTTTGATGATGCCGGCCGCCAGAGAGTAATTGATTACGTGGTTGAAAAATATGGTAAAAACCAGGTAGCACAAATCATTACTTATGGTTCCATGGCTGCCCGTACCAGTATCCAGGATGTGGGCCGTGTGTTGGATATGCCTTTATCCGAAATGAACCTGATCAAAAAGCTGGTTCCCGATACTTTGGGTATCACCTTAAGGGAAGCTATTGAACAGGTGCCGGAGTTAAAAGAGATAGTTAATGGTAACGACTTGCGTGGGCAGGTTTTACGTGAAGCCTCAAAGCTGGAAGGCTCGGTACGTAACACAGGCGTACATGCGGCAGGTATTATCATAGCGCCTTATGATTTAACCGATATAGTGCCGGTTGCAGTTGCCAAAGACTCCGACCTGCTGGTTACCCAGTATGATGGACGCGTAATTGAAGACGCCGGCGTAATCAAGATGGACTTTTTGGGTTTAAAAACCCTCACCATTTTGAAAGATGCATTGAGGATGATCAAGCAAAATCATGGGGTACATATTGATATCGATTACATTCCCCTTGATGATAAGGAAACCTATGAGCTTTATCAGCGCGGCGATACCAACGGTACTTTCCAGTTTGAAAGTGACGGGATGCAAATGTACCTGCGCGAGCTAAAGCCCGATAAGTTTGAGGATTTAATTGCCATGAACGCCCTGTACCGCCCGGGGCCTATAGAATATATTCCCAACTTTATCAGCCGTAAGCATGGCCGCGAACCCATTGTGTTTGATTTGGCCGATATGGAGGAATATCTGGGCGAAACTTACGGTATTACCGTGTACCAGGAGCAGGTGATGCTTTTATCACAAAAACTGGCCGGCTTTAGTAAGGGTGATGCCGACGTTTTGCGTAAGGCAATGGGTAAAAAGCAAATTGAGGTACTCAATAAAATGGAGTCCCAGTTTATGGATGGGGCTATGGCTAAAGGCCACCCCAAAGATAAGCTTACCAAAATATGGACAGACTGGAAAGCATTTGCCCAGTACGCCTTTAATAAATCGCACTCTACCTGTTATGCCTTTGTGGCTTACCAAACAGCTTATTTAAAAGCGCATTACCCATCTGAGTACATGGCGGCGGTTTTAAATAACCAGAACAATATGGAAAAGATCACCTTTTTCATGGAAGAATGCCGCAGGATGGGTGTACAGGTTTTAGGTCCGGATATTAACGAGTCGGACATGGCTTTTGCGGTCAATAAAAAGGGCCAGGTACGTTTTGGGTTAACCGGCGTTAAAGGGGTTGGAGATAAAGCGGTTGAAAGCATTATTGAGGAGCGCGAAGCTAATGGTCCGTATACGTCTGTATATGATTTTGCACGCCGGTCCAACACCCGCAGCGTAAACCGTAAATCATACGAAAACCTGGTTTATGGTGGTGCTTTTGACGAGTTTGGCTATAACCGCGCGCAATTTTTTGCTAAAACAGATGTTGGTGTATTAACAGGTATTGAACGCCTCACCAAATATGCCAACGATTACCAGAACGTGCAAAGCAGTTCACAATCGTCATTATTTGGGGGCTCGGTAGCCTCATACGTTCCTGAACCGGCTATGCCCGAGGCAGAAGAATGGCCGCTGATAGAAAAGCTGAAATACGAAAAAACGGTGATCGGAATTTATTTAACCGGCCACCCGCTTGATAATTATAAGGTAGAGCTTGAACGTTTTTGCAACAGCACCATCAGCGATCTGAAATTGATGCAAAAAGCCCGCTCTGGTGAGGGTGGCGAAGATATTATGGGCGCTTTTAATGAGCTGCGCAAGAGGGGCGAGATCCGTATTGGCGGCCTGGTAGGGAACGTTCAGCACAAAATGACCAAGACAGGTAAGCCCTTTGGTACTTTTGTATTGGAGGATTACAACGAATCGTATGAGTTTGCCCTATTTGGCGACGACTATGTGAAATTTCGTAACCTGATGATGGATGGCTACTTTTTGCATATCAAGGGCAACATAGAAGAGAAATTTCGCCAGAAAGATAACTGGGACCTGCGCATCATGGTGATGGATCTGTTGTCTGAAATGCGGGATAAGCTCACCAAATCATTAACGGTTTGTATTGATATCAGCATGCTTAATAGCAAACTGCTGGATGATATACAACATATTATTAACGAGAATAACCAGAAATACCCCGTTAAAAACTGCAAGCTGCGCTTCAAGATCAATAACCGCGAAGAGGCCATGCAGGTGGAGCTATCATCTAAAAACTTTAAAGTAAACCCAAGTGATGATTTGATTGAGGGGATATTCAATATTACAAACGTTCAGCCGGTGTTGGGGTAGGAGGATGTAGTTTTACATTATTATCGTCATTGCAGAGGAACGAAGCAATGACGTTTCTTGTATCACCTTTAATTAACCCCTTGTTAAAAACTCACAGTCACGCCAACGTTAAGTGGATAACTTATATTAATATAATTGTCACATTGTCAGGCTGTGTTTGTGGCAAGCTAATTGAATAGTATATATTTGTATTACAAAATTTAAAAATAAAAATCATGGCTTTAGAAATAACTGATGCAAACTTTGACGAACTTGTCCTGAAATCAGACAAACCCGTACTTATTGACTTTTGGGCAGAATGGTGTGGTCCGTGTAGAATGGTTGGTCCGGTAGTTGAAGATATTGCAAAAGAATACGAAGGCAAAGCTGTTGTCGGTAAAGTAAATGTCGACAACAATCCAGGTATATCAATGAAATTCGGTATCCGTAATATCCCTGCTTTATTATTCTTTAAAAATGGCGAAATTGTGGATAAACAAATTGGTGCAGTTCCAAAATCAGTATTAACTGATAAATTAGCTAAGCAATTAGCTTAATCCGTACAGGCATAAATTAAGTTTATCAACAGCTTAATCCACCATATTTTACTTTAAAAAGCGTTGCATATTTTGGCAACGCTTTTTTTATGCCCTATATTAGCCTTATGCCCAAATTAAACAACAATCAGCAAATACGGCAGTTAGCCAATCTTGAACTACTGGCCCGGCAGGTAGTTGAAGGTTTTATAACCGGCCTGCACCAAAGCCCATTCCATGGGTTTTCGGTAGAGTTTGCCGAACACCGTTTGTACAATAACGGCGAATCAGTAAAAAATATCGACTGGAAACTGCTTGCCCGTACCGATAAACTGTTTGTAAAGCAATTTGAGGAGGAAACCAATCTGCGCTGCTATCTGCTGCTGGATACCTCATCATCTATGAACTTTCCTGAAAAAGGAATTAGCAAGCTTCAATTTTCTATATATGCCACGGCATCCTTAATGCACTTGTTTAAGAAGCAACGGGATGCTTTTGGGCTCTGCCTGTTTTCGGACAAAGTAGATTGGCTGAGCGCAGCAAAATCAACCACAACCCACCTTTTTCATTTATATGCCGAATTGGAGAAAGCATATAATAACCCGCAGGTAAATACGGTTACCAATATCACTCAGGTATTACATCATGTGGCCAATGAAATCCACCAGCGATCAATGGTAATAATTTTTAGCGATATGCTGGAAAATAGCATGAGTCCTGATAAGCAGCAGGCTTTGTTTGCAGCGGTTCAGCATTTAAAGTTCAGTAAACATGAAGTGATTGTTTTTAATATAAGCGATAAGCATAAGGAGATTGACTTTAACTTTGATAACCGCCCGCATCACTTTGTTGACATAGAAAGCGGAGCCGAAATAAAGGTACATCCCGGCAAAATAAGGGATGCCTACAAAGCATCATTAACAGAATACAGGCATCAGCTGGAATTGAAATGCGCCCAATATCATATCGACCTGGTTGATGTTGATATTAATGAAGGATACCAAACCATGTTAAAAACATACCTGGTTAAAAGAAATAAAATGATATAAAGGAAGGTTTATGAAAGCGGGATGGGGGTATTAAATATCAATTTAACAGCGGTCCCTTTGCCCTTTACCGAATCTATTTGCACTTTAATGTCATGAAATGCGGTAATACTTTTAACAATAGCTAAACCTAAACCATAACTCTCTTTTTCATCGGTCTCAAGCTTTTCAAAGCGGTTAAATGCGCTTTCTATTTGTTTTTGCTCCATGCCCGCTCCGGTATCGGCAATAATGATAGTATACATTTCCTCTTTCAGCTCATCACTTATGGTGATCCTGCCTTCGGTGTTGTTATATTTTATGGCATTATTAATTATATTATATAACAGTGTATGCATTAGTGGGCGATTGCCCTGTATGGTGTAAATGTATTTAAGGTTATTGATAAAGGTTAAGCGTTTTTCTTCAATCCGGTCTTCCAGCTCTTCCTGTATCTCCATTACTACGGCTGCTATCATTACCATATCGGCTTTATCGTACTGATTATTTTCAACCTTCGATATCAGTAATAAACTGTTAATGATAGATTTAAGCCGGTTGAGCGTTTTTAGCGAAGCATGCATTTTATTCTCGCTGCCCTCGCTCAATTCTTCCTGCAATAAAATATTCTCAAGCCTCGAACTAATAATGGATATAGGTGTAAGCAACTCATGCGAAACATTGGCGATGAATTGCTTTTCGAGGATGAACAGGTTGGATATTTTTCTCATCAACGAACTGATACTATCGTCGAGCAGTTCAAAATCCTGTGTGGTGGTTTTTATCTTTTCATAATCAAAGTTCATGGGATCGTTTACCTTAATAAGTTTACGATCGATGATCTGGTAAAAGGGGGCCAATAAAAATTTAGTAAAAATCAGGTCGCTTATCAATGTCAGTACCAGGGCAATAATCAAAACCAGAATCGTAAACTTTTTGATAATTGATTTTAACTCCTCCACCGATTCAATGGCCACACCAATGCGAAGCATATAAGTATGCCCTTCAAAATTTAGCCGGTGGGTTAAAACGCGATAGGTTTGGGTATACTTGTCAAAATCGCGCGTTTCGGTAGTAAACTTTACTTCTTTTGTAGTCTCGGGGTTGTATTTTGCCAGTGTAATGGTGATAAACTCTTCCTTCAAAATATTATAGTCGGTATAAGCTTTCTGGTCTTTTAAAATACTGCCGATCTCTTTTGACGATAGACTTTTTAAGGTTTCCTTTTGATCATTTTCCAGGCGAAGTTCGATATGATTGTAGGAGATTTTTTCGATAGATAGCAGGATAAGCAGGCCCGTGAACAGGATAATAGCTACCTTGGTAAGCGTATTATAAAGGGCCAGTTTTACCTGTAGTTTCATTTACACTCTGTTTGGTTAAATATTGATTCGGTAACCAATGCTCCTCACGGTTTCAAACCAATCGATAGGAATGTATTGGGATAGTTTTTTTCGCAGGTTTTTTACATGTACATCCACAAAGTTGGAGTCGGAGTTGATCTCCAGTACATCGCCCCAAACGTGTTCAGTTAAGTTGGTACGCGATATTACACGATTTTTATTGAGTACAAGGTAGTTGAAGATCTCGAACTCTTTTTTGGTAAGATTGATTCGCTCCTCATTATACATCACCGTGCGGTTCTGGATATTAACTTTTAATCCTTTAATGTTAATATCGTTGCTTTCCAGCCGGTGCTTGCGGCGKGTAATGGCATGCATGCGGGCTAACAATTCGCTTAAAGAAAATGGCTTAGCCAGGTAATCATCAGCGCCTTGCTCCAGGCCCGATACCCGATCGTCGACTGCGCCGCGGGCGGTGAGGATAATAACGGCATCGTCGCGTTTATCCAAACCTTTGAGCATCTTTAAAAGATCAAAACCATCGCCATCAGGCAAGCCCAGATCAAGCAGTATAAAATCATAATTATTTACAAAGATCTTTTCCTCTGCCGATCTTTTGGTGCGTGCGTGTTCAACTGTAAACCCTTCGTGGCTTAAAAACTCATCAACCTCAAGGGCCAAACCTTTTTCGTCTTCAACA
>NZ_JBFUKF010000135.1:0-13148 GCF_056400985.1 Mucilaginibacter sp. P4_G9
AGTTGCGGGCGTACAAAAAATGCCAGTTTATTTGATGTGTTGGTGAATTGAACAGTCCACTTACTTTCTACAGTACCTTTTTCGGTTTTGATAATTTTGGCGCTTACCCGGGCATGTTTCATATTGTTAAGCGTTTTGAATTCATCTGTTGCAGATAGCCAATAAGCGTTGTGCGATACCGTTTTGCCCACAGAATTTTTCAGGTTAAGCACTACAAAGCTTACACCCTGCGTGCCTGCCAGGATATCCTTCAGTTGAATGATCTCCTGTACGCCATTTGTAGCTAAACTCACATGCTCCACTTTTGATGATTTAATGAGCTTGCTGTTAATGTCAAAAATATCGGCAGTGGCAATAAGATCGCCGGTTGAATGGTGGGTACGGTTAATGATTGCCACACTTGAGTTATCATAATTATATTGAATATGCACCGGTTCGCAGGCGTTTTGCATGGAATAATAACCTGCATTTGGCTCCAGGTACCAATCATAGATCTGCCAGAMCACACTTGGCAGGGCGGCATTCAGTTTCCAGAGCATTACGCCACCGGTTTCGTTCAGTTTATGGCCGTCGGCTTCAAAAATACCCTGGTAGCCTATATAGTTCATAAACTGCATCTTATCAGAGAAATTTATGATATCACCTGGCGCGCCATACCTTTTGGCCATCTCCTCATAATACTTATCATACTGGCCGGCACCAGTTGCAGCATCATGGTATCCCCAGGTATTGTTTAGCGGGAAAGGCAGGGTTTTATCCCAGGTAAGGTTAGGGATAATTTTAGGCAGCGTGGTATAAGGCGGTTGCGATGGCAGGCCGGTTTCATCCTTAAATACCCAATCTTTACCGGCATCGGCCAGTTTGTAGTAATCCTTAGGATCTTTCCATGCATATGGCCCGCCGCTGTACACACCTGATGGCATATCATCCGGCCATGAGCCTTTCCATCCTTCGGGTAGTTTGGCAAAGCCTGATGAGCTTGGGATAAATGGCCTTGTACCATCCAGTTCGATGATATCATTGCGCATTTTATCATAAAGTTCTTTACGGGCATGGCCTTCGTTACCACCAGTCCAAACCAGTAAACTTGGGTGATTACGCACACGGTAAATAGTGCTCTCCACATTTTTTATAAATACGCTTCCTTCCAATGGCCAATCAGGCGAGCCTTTAAATTCCCCCTGGGTATCGCCAGTGATCCAAAAATCCGACCATACCATCTGCCCATATTTATCGGCCGCATTCCAGAAAGCATCGGGTGGGGTAACGCCTCCGCCCCAAATGCGCACTAAGTTTACGTTAGCATTGCGGCACAGGTGCATTTCATAATCATACCGGGCCGAATCGCGGTTCACCATCATATCGGGTACCCAGGCACCGCCTACCAAATGCACTAACTTACCATTCACGTAAAATTGGCGACGCACAAAACCATTCACCATGCTTGCTTTGGATGATACCTCACGTACGCCAAAAACAAAGGTAGTATCATCACTGACGCCCTTTACATCGGCATATTGC
The DNA here is from genome assembly GCF_056400985.1 of Mucilaginibacter sp. P4_G9. Classification (NCBI taxonomy): domain Bacteria; kingdom Pseudomonadati; phylum Bacteroidota; class Sphingobacteriia; order Sphingobacteriales; family Sphingobacteriaceae; genus Mucilaginibacter; species Mucilaginibacter sp. P4_G9. The sequence continues at coordinate 1,522 of NZ_JBFUKF010000135.1, forward strand.
AGGCGGATGCGGTATAAATTTGCTTTGCCATAACCGTTTGGCCACCATAATTTTGGCTGACGAATGATGAGCTGGCTTATATTGTCTGCATTTAACTCCACCATTTTACCTGAATTTGCAGCAACGGAAACCGCTTGTGTAAACTGAACGGGTAACCCCGCAAAATTCTCGGGTTTTATGCTGATGGTAAGCTTGCCATTATTAGCAACGCTGGTGTTGTTTGACAATGTTAAATTCAGGGAAAGTTTAGCTACGCTGGTATCGGGAAGGTTTGGCAGGTCGGTTACCAGTTTTGGCCTGCCAATAGTTACGGCTCCCGTGGTACGCAGAAAAACCGGTTGCCAGATTCCCATATTACGATCGCGCACCGGCGGAATCCAATCCCAGCCTGCGGAGCATAGCATGGTTACATTTTTACCAATATCCCCGGTTGGGCCACCGTTTTCATAGAATGGACCTAAAGCCTTCAGCTGTTCTTTTGCGGGATAGCCGGCATAATCCAAAGGATATATTTTTACTGCTAATGCATTATCGCCACCGGTATTAATGGCATTGCTCACGTCCAGGTTATGCTCGGCAAACATACCAGCCATCTGGGTGCTATCGGTAATTTGTTTTCCGTTAAGCCATACAGCCGCACGGTAGTTGATCCCTTTAAATATCAGCTGAAACTGCCTGCCCTTATCACCGCCTGGCACTTTAAAGGTTGTGCGGTACCAGTAAGGCTTTTTCCATGGATTGGGATCGTTGGGTAAATGACTATACTGCTCCAGGTTGTATTCTTTATTAAACTGATCTGATGCGTCAGGAATCAGCATATTATTTAAACCTTGGTACGGATCGGGATAAATTTTATTGGCAACCAGCCCTGTCAATACTGTTGATGGCACTTTAACCGGGAACCAATACACAGGCGAATGGTATTTAACATTTGATAATTCGGCACCGGTAGCGTTAACCAACGCCGAAGACTGCAAATCGAAATCGGATAACTTAACCTGTTTTACAGGCGCAGATTGAGCCAGCAAAAAGGCAGGCAAAACGCATGCAGCAAAAACACCGAAGGCAGTATAAATAGTTTTTTTCATCATAATGCTTTTTTAACAGGGATGCGGCGCCTCCATTTAATAAATGGATATGGAAAACATCACTGGCAATAAATAACAACGGTAAAACTAATTAACACATGGCAACATGATAGCGTACTTATTTATCATTTTCCAATACAAATGATACAATTTACATTTTTATGCTTACTTTCTGAGCGTGTTTTGCAACATGATTACCGGATGGTACATGTCCCAGCTGGGTTTGTAGTCTTTTTGGTTGATAAGTCCGGAGCCTCCTGCCGAAAAATTGCCTAAAACAATATCCATATCACCATCCTGATCGATGTCGTTCACATCCATCGCTATCCACCTGCCATACCCATTAACAGGAATCTCGTGCACTTTGAATTTACCGGGGCTGGTTTGTTCATGGTAAGTAAAACCTTCGGTGGGATGGTATTTAAAATCGGGGAAGAACGCGGTTACGGCAAGGTCAAGGTCGCCGTCTTTATCAAAATCGGCAGCCATGGCTTTTGAGCAGCCATTGATGTGGTAAAAATAGGTTTGTTTAAATTTCCAATTTCCCTGGTTCGTGAAAATGTAAACCCCATGATAAGGTTTAAATATAGGCGAGTAATCATTATTATCGCCACAGGTATACAAAATATCAGGCTTACCATCATGGTTAAAATCAACCATTTCAAAACTGCTTGAACCATATACCGGCGGAAAATGTATAAGATTCTGACTGGCAAATCCTCCTTTTTTATCATTCAAAAACAACCAGATACCTTCATCAGCCTGGGCAAACAGGCACACAATATCTGGCCAGCCATCGTTATTATAATCGCTGATATAAACCTGGGATGGGCCCGGTATAGCCCTGACAGTTTTTTTTATAAATGTATGATTTGCCCGTTGCTGAACAAGGTATAATCCACCCTGGTTATGTCCAAAACCACAGGATACATAATCTACTAAACCATCCTTGTTAAAATCGGCATAAGCGCTTTTTACCGGGCGCGGCAGGCTATCAGTAATTAACAGTGAATCTCTATTTGCTGACCGGCTATTAAGGTTGATGCTTATCATTTTCCCTTTCAGCTGATCGTTTGGCGGCAGTATGCCTATGCAGGTTATGATAGCTCCGTTTAGCTCTGCAGCTGTTTTAAAAAAATTGGCATCAACTACTCCCGAATTAAATTTCTTTACCAGGGTTGATTGAAGATCGTTATCCCATTTATAAAGGTTGCCGCCCGCGTCGCCTGTATAAAGATGCTTATCGTTTTCATTATAGGCAACCATGGTAGTCATGGCAGACCCGTTAGCCGTATCTGCATTTTTTGGCCGTTTCAGGGCGAAAATAGCCCAATCCTTTATTGCCTTAGGTTTTGGTATGATCAGCTTAGCAGGAGCCCAATATTTATAATAAACCAGGATCTTGTGCCAGTCGGCAGCAGATATGGTTGAGGTTGAAGAAACAAGGTAATCATCCATAAAAGGCCGCAAACCAAATTTGGGTGCCATGCCCGGTAGTATGCTCTTTTCCCAGGTTATTTTATCCAAAAGCGATGGATCTGGTGCCTGGTGACAACCCGAACAACGTATTTGGGCAAGCTTTTTACCTTCGGCAAGGTATTTTTCTTCGGGTGATGATAAACCATCATCTCCACAGCTATTAAAAGCGATGATAATAAATACCGAAAAAATAATTAAACAGATCTTATTTGCAGACAGCCTTTGTTTTTTAATCATGTGCACACTTATCACCTTTTCCGGAGCGATCTTTTTAAAGACCCTTAATTTTATGAATTAAAAGCTAAAATATAACACTAACCAACTCCTATTTTTTCATGTGATTTTCAAGCACAATGAGTGGCAGATTACGATCCCATTGCGGCTGTAAACCATGAATAAACATAAAGCCATTGGCATAATTACCAAGGATGATATCGGGCTTACTGTCATTGTTCAAATCGGCTACATCCATGCACATCCAGCGACCATATTTGCTTACCGGTACCGCATGTGGTTTAAAATCAAATGCTTTGGTTTGTTCAAAGTAAATAAACTCCTCGGCAGGCGTATTTTGCATATCTGCAAAAAAGGCAATTGTTGCAATGTCAAGGTCGCCATCGCCGTCAAAATCGGCAGCTATAGCTTTTGTACAGCCGTTTATTGGATAAAAGTACTTTTGTTTAAAATTCCAGTTGCCCGTATTGGTAAAAATATACAAACCATGGTAGGGTTTTAAAATACGCGAATCATGATAATTATAACCACAGGTATAAACCAGCTCAGGGTTCCCGTCATGATCCATATCGGCTAACTGGAAGCTGGTTGAACTGTTTGTTGGCGGAAAAGTTAGCAGCTTCCTTGTTGTAAAACCACCTTTTTGGTCGTTTGTTAAAAGCCATAGCCCCTCATCACCTGTGCCTGTTAAAACCATTACATCGGGCCAGCCATCTTTATTAAAATCACCTTTTACAGCCTGTACCGATCCTGCCTTATCCAGGATGGTTTGCTGCATATAGGTTTTATCCTTGTTTTGTTTTAATAAATAAACTCCTCCTTTTTTATCGCCCTGGCCGCAAACTACCACATCATTAAGTCCATCTTTATTAAAATCGCCGCTTATGGTTTGAACCGGGCGGGGCAGATCAGACGCGATATAGGTTTGCGTAGCATTCGCGTCGTTGGCATCCAGGTTAAGTTTTACTATTTTTCCATTCGGAAAATCAACAGGGGCCATCCGGCCAATAGCCGAAACAAAACCGATGTTATTTCCTGCTTCATCTTTATCAAAACTAATGCCTACTCCGGCAGAGGGCAACGATGCTAATGAGTCGACCTTTAAATTGGCATCCCAGGTATATAATTTATCATTTACTGCATCGGCACTGTACAACTTTTTAGTTGCTGTATTAAACGCAACGACAGTAGTAAAACTGGTAGAATTTAACGGTGCCGGCTTTTTTATTGTAAAACCAGCCCAATCTTCAACTAAAGGAACAGGCTTTTTGGCAGGTAATAAAGTATCAGGTGCAAACTTTTTATAATAATCAACTATAGTAAGCCATTCTGCAATGCTTGCCCCGGTTGTATCCTTTGGATCCTTTTTGAAAAAAGAGCTTCCATAAGTTGATACATTTAGCATAGGCGCCATACTAACCAGTACATGGTTTAACCAAACATTTTTGGGTAAAGCATTAACAGGTGTTAACGCATGGCACCTTGTACACTTTAACTGTACCAGGTTTTCCCCATCCACCTTAACATCTCCGGTTAATTTATATGGTTGTGGCTTTGATTTACAGCCATACATTAACGTAACAAGTGATAATAAAACAGTAAATAAAAGCAGGTAAGCAGTAACCAGGTAACTCTTTTTAAAATTCATAAAAACCTATATGCTATTATTTTTTTAGTTTTAGTTTTTGCCAAATATATTCGCCTACCTGCCTGCCTTGCGCGGCGCCCTGGTTTACGCTGTTAAGATAATGTATGCCACCATAAAAACGACTTATAGACGTCTCATCCGAAGCTTTTAAAAACGAATCGAAATGGCGCTGCATACCTATATATTTTAAATYGCTGGTATCCTGGTAGGCAAAGTTATCGCCAAACAGGTGCGTAAGCATTACCGCCGAAGCTGCGCTGATGTCACTATGCCCGCTTGGATACTCGGGGAATGGTGGAGTTTGAAGCATAGGCAGCCAATCGTGATCAATTTTTTCATTGATAACTGTTACCGGCCTTATGTAATTAGTTTCATATTTAACCTGCCAGCCGCAAATAAAGGCATCAAACAAGGCTATTGACGTAAGCGCGTAAACCTGCGCTGTTTTTACCGCATCGGCATGTGTTTGTCTACAGGCAATAGCTGCAATACCTATCCAGTGGCCGCCGGGGGTTATTTTTTTATTGGCAAACATCATGTGCCCGTTATGCTGAATTACAAATGGATTATCATCCCAAAAGCGGGCAATTGTTTTTTGTTCTTCGGTAATATTTTTACTCAACTGGTAAACCTCCATATTTTGTTTAAAGAAAACGCTGTTTTTGTCTTCGCTAAAAGGAGGTGGCGGCGGTAACTTAAACTGTGTTGAGGTATCAACCGCAAAAGTGTGCATAGTGCCCCAGCAAAACTCAACACCGTCAAGATAGTCTGGCGCGGTAGGACGCCATTGGCCCGGATCTTCGTTACCCAAAAAGCGGGGCTTACCACGGGTTTGCGGATAATTATCAACGGCAGAACGTTTCAGCATAAACTTTCCTATTTGCGTACCAAATGCTATTGAACGCGCGTAGGTAGAATCGTCAAGGTTATCTTTATACATAGCGTACACCTTATCCTCATATTTCTGAAGGGTATCAACCGAAAAGGTGATCTTATGGGCTACCGTAAAAAAGGCTTTGGTAGCGGCCAATGTGAAATTGTACTTTAAATCCTTGTTAGGTTCGGGCGGTTTGCCAAAGCCCTTTAACTGGGCTGCTATTGAATTATAATCGGGGTTTGCATAGCGTGCAGCCTCATAAGCCGCCAATGTGGTATAGCCGTAAATACGACTGRCTACCGGTGGCGAAAACACATCGTATATAATCACCTGCGTTAGCTGATCAACATTATTATGTAGTACATCGGCATCTTTCATTAAAGCCGTTTTCTTTTTTTGCGTACAGCCATACACCAGGAATAAGCAGGCAACGGCTATACATATTTTAAAATATCTCATATACAAGTAATTAATTAAGCTGAACGGTTCGTTGATGGCCATAGCTATCAGTGATGGTTACTGATGCCATATTACCTTCAATATTAAAAAATCTGCCCGATTGCGACAAGAAAGAACTGCCATTATAAAACTCCTGCCTGGTGATTTTACCATTTTTGTATTTTATGGTAGCAAAAGCATCCAAAGGCTGTAAACTCACCGTTTTTACGGGGCGTTTCAGTTCAAATAATTTCATCATGTCGCGGTTTTGGGTGGCGGCTAAAAGATAATTGCCCTTAGCTCCCCTTAACTTAACCAGGGCTTTGCCATCGCCGGGGATGCACAACCCGCTTTGTAAAATGCTAAGCGGTTTAAAATTACCTTTGCCATCGCCCTTAAGTATCAACCCGTTAAAAGCATCATAGCGTCCCGTTGCAACTTCGGTACCATAATCATTTCCGTTTAAAGCCACATCAAGGTTACCATCGCCATCAAAATCATCAACGGTTATACCGCAAAGTGCCGACATCTGGGCATCTATTGGCAAAGGTAAAGCTGTAAATTTACCGCCACCATCATTACGTAAATAACATGATTGCAGGTAATTCACTTTTAACCTGATGGCRCCTTCACGCATTTTCGGGGTAATTACAGTATCCATGGTAGCTACAGCGAACGACTTATAATTTTGGTATTTTATCCGCATGCTAATCATCTGCTTCACAATATCATCGCGTCCAAAAGCCGGAAATTCCTGCTTCACCCCTTGCTGATCATTCAGAAAAACGGATGGAAAAGCGTCATAGCTGCCATTGTTATCAAAATCTTTAGCGGTTATATAAATCGGGTACTGATCTGAAGCCTTGTAAAATGTGTTAAGCCCGGTATTGCCAACTATATAATCAATATCGCCATCATGATCAAAATCGCCGGCGGCAATGGTGTTCCACCAGCCTAATTTATCCTGCACGCCAGTATTTGCTGTTATATTTTTATATACGCCCTTATCGTTTTCAAGGAAAGTTATCGGCATCCATTCGCCGGTAAGGATAAGGTCGGGCCAGCCATCGTTATTAAAATCAGTAAAAGTGGCATCACATACCAGGCCAATATTTTTTAATCCGGGCGCCGCCGAGGGTGATACATCTGTAAATTTTATAACACCACTCTTACTATCGTTACGCAATACAAAGCTTGATACCGGTTTAGGGTAGTTCCACGGATCAACACGGCCGGATACAAACAGATCGAGCTTGCCATCGTGGTTAAAATCGGCTGCCTTTACACATAGCTTACTGGTAAGGTTTTTTGGTAATGCATCGGGCTGTAGCGTAAAGTTACCTTTTCCATCGTTTAGGTAAAAYCTGTCCTGGTAATTGGCAGATCCCGGCTGAGTTTCAAAACCACCACTGGCTATATACAAATCCAGCTTGCCATCACCATTGGCATCAAATAATAGCAAACCTTCGTCCTTTGCACCGGCTACCTGCGCCAGGTAGGCCCCCATATCCATAGGGTTGATGGCCGGCACTTTTACTTTTGACTGCTGCAGAAGATCGCGCTGTTTGAACTTTCCATCGGCCTGTTGCAATAATAACTGTGCAGGGTATAGCGTAGTACCGCCAACTACCATATCATCAAAACCGTTACCATCTACATCGCCAACTGCTACCGCAGGAGTGTACTGTGATAATTTGTGTGGAATTAATTTTTGTACGTTAAAATCGATATAATCCTTTTCCTTATGTTTATAAGTAATACCTGCCGATTTTGTTACCTCGCGGAACAAGGAATTGGTATTTAGCACGGGTACTTTAAAGGTATAAGGCTCCCTGGCATCAGCCATATTTACCTTAATGGTTTGATTGGTCTTAACATCCTTCAAAACCTGTTTTTTACCGTTATCCCATCGTATCACTACCGAATCGAGCCGGGTTGTTTTACCTAAACCAAAATGTGCAATATTTTGAATAGTTGATAAATAGCCACGGTAGGGTGTATTTTCATATACCTGTTGTTTACCATGGTCATAATAAATATTGGCGAAAGCACCAATACCGCCCAGGTTTTGCAGACCGCCGTGAAACTGTATGTGTAAATAGTTGTTTTCAGTTTTATTTTTTTCGCGGGCTGTGTTTTTGTAGATGAAAGCTTCGTCATCAATATTATTGATGATCATATCCATAGTTCCATCATTGTCCAGATCGGCATAGGCGGCGCCGTTTGAAAACGATGGCGCATCAAGCCCCCAGCTTTTGGTTACATCTGTAAACTGCAGCCCATCGGTATTTTTAAATGCGTAGTTGGGTATTTTTACAATCGGGATCTGGTCGAGGATCTGTTTGCTTGAGGCAATTGCATAAGCCCTGTCCCTGAATGTAATAAAATCATGATCGGTAACATCGCGGGGATAACCATTGGTTATAATTAAGTCGCGTAAGCCGTCGTTATCAAAATCGGTGAGCATTGGTCCCCAGCTCCAGTCTGTTTGGCCTACACCGCTTAAAAAAGCAGTTTCGCTAAAAATCGGGGCGCCTATTGAATCATTCTGGCCCAGGCGCGGACCTCTGTTAATTTGTAAAGTATTACGTGTATATTGATATTGCTGACCGTAATGATCAAAGTTTTGAAAAATCTGGTAATTATTGGCGGGCATGAACATCTTTTTACGATAGTTATCCTCGGGGTTCATATCAACCTCAAAAACATCGGCAAGGCCATCGTTATTCACATCCTCAATATCCTGCCCCATAGCGCTAAAGGCTGTGTGCTTAAAATATTCTTTTGATCTATCGGTAAAAGTGCCGTCGCCGTTATTAACATACAGGATGTTATCCGGTAAAAAATCATTGGTTACATAAATATCTTTCCATCCATCCTTGTTTATATCAACAATACTGCTGGCATGGCCATAACCTTCAATGGTTATTCCGGCCTGTTTAGATACATTGGTATACACCGGGTGTTTTAACGCTGCATTCCAATCGTTACGGTAAAGCCTGCCTGTACTGCGGTGGCTGCCATCCCTAATTACGGGCCTGAAAACGCTTTGATTATCGCTGGCTATAGCTTCATTAACGGTAAGGTACATATCCAGGTCGCCATCGTTATCATAATCAAAAAACGATGCCATGGTGGAGTGTACATTAATATCCAGGCCATATTCCTTAGCCATTTCTTTAAAAACAGGTATCCCATCCTTACCTGTGCCCTGGTTCACATAAAGCTGGTTGATCCTTTTAACAGAGTCATCCAATAAAGTATTACATACATAAATATCGGCAAGGCCATCATTATTAATATCAACAACAGCCACTCCCCTGCCCCAGCCGCCTTTGCCGCCCACGCCTGCTTTGGCGGTTATATCCTCAAACTTCATATCCCCTTTGTTTAGGTATAACCTGTTTGATACGGTGTTACCTACAAAATATATATCCTGCAAGCCATCATTGTTAAAATCGCCTATGCCTACGCCGCCGCCGTTATAAAGGTTAAGCTTGGTAAGGGGATTTATTTTATCATCCTCCACTATGGTATTGCTAAAAGTAATGCCCGATTGTGATGATGGAATCAGTTTAAACAATGTTGGTTTTTCACACCCTGTTAACAAACATATAAACAGGCAACTTAAAAGGACTATATACTTCATGAATTTTGAGCAGTAGGMTATAAAAAAAGGTGGAGATAATTATCTCCACCTAAATTAGAATAATTGAACCGGTTATCAAAAATTAATAACCAGGATTTTGTTTGTAAATAATAGGCCCTTTTGAGTTGGCAATATCAATTTGCGCCTGCGGAATAGGGCGATACTCATTTCTATTTGGAGTAAATACGGCACCTTTTAAAGTGATATCAATAGTTTGATCACTTGTTAAGAATGCATTGATCTCGGCAGTTTGATATGCGCTACCCCATCTTTGTAAGTCAAAGAAACGGTGGCCTTCCATAGCCAGTTCCAGTTTGCGCTCAAAACGAACTGCTTTGCGTGCATAAGCCTGGTCTGGGAATGATGTATATGGTTTTACATTGTAGTTTGCTGCTTTTGTAGTTTGCACTGTATAAGTTGCCGTTGCAGCATTATATGGCGAATTTAAGTAAGCCCAATATACTGGCTTAGCTGCACGGTTACGAACCATGTTAACCAGGTCCATTGCTTTTGATAATGAGCCTATCTCAACTTCGCATTCTGCAGCCCATAAAATAACATCGGCATAACGGATAAGGTTAACGTTATTTGATGTGCTTAAAGCAGAAGTCCAGGTATTTTCTGTACTGGTATTAGAACCAACTTCGCTTTTTGAATATACGTTTTTCTTAGGGCTGAAATGACCATCAGAACCAGGGTTACGGATCCATGCATCACCAGGGTGTGGTCCCCAGTCAAGGTAAGGAATACCTTTACGGCCAATTGACACATCGATACGTGGATCAAGTGAACCTGTGTAAGTTACATCGGTAACAGGAGCACCACTATTAAAAGTATCAGGCAAAGGCAATCCGGTAGCCGCATCAGTTTTGTAAGAGTTTGCTAACCATTGCGATGGGTTAAAGAAACCGCAGCAACCACCAGGACCACCATTGTATGGGAAGTTAAGATTATCGCCCTGATTACTATTGTTACCCAATGAACCATCATTAACAGAAGCCTGAACCGCGAATACTGACTCCTTGCTGTTTTTTAATGCAGCCTGGGGCGTAAAGTTTGATTGATAATTATCATTTAAACCATAAGGTAAACCACCGGCAGTTTGTCCTGAAACCATCAAAACATCCAATATAGCTTTCGCTGCGGGATATTTAGACTCGGCCATAAATACTTTTGCCTGGTAAGCCATAGCTGCATATTTATTGGCACGGCCCTTTTGAGGCTGGGTTTCCGGCAGATTTTCTGCAGCAAATTTAAAATCCGCTTCTATCTCAGGATAGATATCTTTATCATTCTTCACATTAGGCACATCAACAAGTGTTACTGTTTCATCTACATATGGAACCATAAAGAAGTTACGACGCAATTCGAAGTAAAAATAACCTCTTAAAAACCGGGATTCAGCAGTTATCCTTTTGACATCATCAGCACTAAGGTCTTTGGCATTAGGGATACCACGCAAAACATCGTTTGCACGCTGTACACCATCATACAAAGCGGCAAACTTGCCTATGATGAACGGGTTTGATGCCGTTAAGCTAAATGATGCCACAGGAGTTTGATCGGCTGCACCATCAGACGGATCTGAACCTTTGTAAGCATCACCACCGGTAATACTACCAAACATCCAGTTTGACGGAGCTGCAGATTGGCCTGCACCTTTACCACCGTAACCGTCAAGCTCCGAGTAAGCACCAATTAACAAACTCTCTACACCAGCTTTGTTTGATAACAATGTTGGGTCAATTTGCCCCAAAGCCGGCTTTTCCAAAAAGCTTTTCTTACATGCGTATACTGAACAAATGAGCAGCAAACACAGCGGGATAATTAATTTTAATTGAAATTTTTTCATGATCTTAATCTATTAAAATATTGTTAAAAAGTAGCCTGTACACCTAAAAGATAAGTTTTTTGGTTAGCAGGATAGTTACCAAAGTCGATACCGAAGTTGGTGTTGTTATTCAAATCCGACGGCTGAAGCTCAGGATCTAAACCTTTATATTTTGTTATAGTAAATAAGTTACCACCTTGTAAATAGATCCTAAACCTGGAGATCCCCAATTGCTTAACCTGTGAATTTGGAAGCGTATAACCTAAAGTTAAACTCTTCAATCTCAGATATGACCCATCTTCCATGTAGTAGGAGTTAAATACACCGGTATTGCTAAAATTAGCAACTGTAGTTAATTTAGGTATGGATGCATTCAGGTTGGT
>NZ_JBFUKF010000136.1:0-13118 GCF_056400985.1 Mucilaginibacter sp. P4_G9
CTTTTAATAATTGGCTTACCAGAGCATCTTGTTTTTGCTGATCTTCAAATTGCCTGCGTAATATTTTCTCGGCAATATCTAATGATAGGGTAGCAACCTGGTTTTTAAMATCGGCCATCGCGATAGCTTTCTGGTTGTTAATTTCCACGCGGGCAAGTTCAATCATGCGTGCGCCTTCTTTATGAGCAAGTTCTTTAGCATCAGCAATCATTTGCTCTTTAACTTTACGGGCATCATTAAGTATCTGGTCGCGCTCGGCACGGGCTTGTTTTAATAACGATTCGTTTTCGTTAGTTAAACGGGCCATTTCTTCTTTAGCTGCTTCAGCTTTTGAAAGTGCATCTTCAATAAAACGTTCACGATCGCTAAGCGCGCCTAAGATAGGTTTCCAGGCGTATTTCCCTAATATAAATAACAGGATCCCGAAAGATATTGTTGTCCAGAAAACTAAACCTAATGCGGGTGTAACTAAATCCATAAGTGTGTATAGTAATTACTTTGAGTATATTTCTTTTTTTTAATGGGATTAAAAACAAGCCCGAAACCAATCGTTCCGGGTTGTTTTTTTTCTTTTTTGCCTAATAATAATTAGAGCAAAGCTACTACCACGGCAAACAAAGCAACACCTTCAACAAGGGCTGCAGCGATGATCATGTTAGTTTGAATTTTTGAGGCAGCCTCTGGCTGACGGGCAATACCTTCAACGGCTTTACCGCCAATAGAACCGATACCAATACCAGCGCCGATAACAGCTAAGCCAGCACCAACTGCACCAAGGCTTCCATGTATTCCTGTAGCTGCCTGAGCTACAACCGTACCAATGGTTCCAATCATTCCAATCATTGTTTGATAATTTAACGTGTATATATAATTATAATTAATTCAGATTAATGGTGATGCTCCTCAACAGCCATACCTATAAACAGGGATGTAAGCATCGTGAAAATAAAGGCTTGCAGAAAAGCCACAAGCAACTCAATAGTATCCATAAATACCACAAACGGAACAGATACTGTTGACATCCATGCGGTTTTAAAGATAAATATCAATGATATTAAACTCAACACGATAATGTGACCCGCGGTAATGTTTGCAAACAAACGAATCATTAACGCGAAAGGCTTTGAGATAATACCAATAATTTCTACCGGAACCATGATAGGGTATAACCACAGCGGAATATCCGGTGTAAAAATATGCTTCCAGTAGTATTTGTTACCGCTAAAATTAATAACGATTAATACAATTACCGATAACACCATAGTTACCGCTATATTACCRGTTAGGTTGAAGCCACCCGGAAACATGGGAACCAAACCCAACAGGTTGTTTATTAATATAAAGAAGAATATGGTTAGCAGCAAAGGCATGTATTTAACATACTTTACACCAATGTTTGGTATAGCCACTTCATCCCTTACAAACAGGATAACCGGTTCTAACAATGCCTGGATGCCCTTTGGCGCTTTACCAGCACGTTTTTTATAGCCCGATGTAACACTTAAAAATACGATGAGCAAAATGATCATCCCCATCCACATACTGGCAACATTGCGGGTGATTGAAAAATCATAAACTTTGGCAGCTTTATCTACTTCACCGGCTTCATTTACAGCTTCAATCTTGTTACCTTCAAGCTTGTAGCTGTAATGTGCGCCTTTATAAACAGGCGACTCCTCGCTACCTTCTTCCTTTAATAATTTACCCGATAAAAAAACCTCCAGTCCCTTATCAGTATACAATATTACCGGCAACGAAATAAAATGCTCGCCTAACAATGGTATTGCTACTGGCCAGGAATGCGAATCGCCGATGTGTTCAAATACTATTTCCTTCGGATCAAAGGGTTTTGACTCTTCTTTTTTAGCATTTTCCTGCGAAAATGACAGTGTTGGCATTACACCTAACAACAAAAAAAGTGCGGAAATCAGGAATGTTTTAAATATTTTTGAGTTCAAAATCGAGCTGTTATACATCTAAATGAAGTTTTCTACCTTAATTTTTGGTTGCGCAAGTTACGTAACAAACCATAAATTTCAAAGGCCATATTTAAGAAATATATGTAAAAAAAATTGCCCGCGAAAACATACCGGTTTACGCTGTTTTTTGTAAGGAATATTGCTACAAAAAATAAGCAGGCCAATATTTTAACCGTCGTAGCCGCCAAAAAGGCCTGTGCATACAATTCATGGTTAATTTGTCCTATAATTACAATGGAAATAACGGTTAAAAAGGTAAGCCCGGCAATGAATAAAAATACCAGCCAAAACTTTGGTGTTAACAAATTTGCATAGCCGGCATAACTTAAAACCAGCGGCGGTACCGAAATGATAACAATAAATAAAAGAAATGATAATACGGTAGGAAGCAGTTTCAACTTTTTACGGATCTGATGACGATGTACAATGAAATGAATACCCCTACAAGTGACAATATTGCAGTTACCCATTTAGTTTGATGGTTTGCAGCCTGGTCTATTTTATACCCGGCAAAAGCAAAAACACCAATAACGGCAATCATCTGGAAAGCCATCCCGCTAAATTTAGCATAGTTACTTACCTGTTTGCCACCATTATCATTATTATTATCTGGTTCATTTTGGGCCATGCGCAAATTTATTAAACCTATTGTATAATCTTTAGTATTTTAGCAATGCTTTTTACAACCATGACCATATATTGAGGCGCGTGAGCATATTTTCCCTATCCAAACCGTACAAACTTATAATACTTGCGCTGATTATTATTTTAGCAGGGTGCTCGCTCGAAAAGAAAAGCGGCTTCAACCGCAATATGCAAAACCTTACGGCTCATTATAACATACTGTTTAATGCCAATGAATTACTGCGTATTAAGCAGGAAAGCTATGCCGCAGGCTTTGTTGATTCATACAACGAACTGCTGAACGTTTACCCCGATACCACTGCCCAAAGCGGCACTCCCGATAAAGACCTGGAACTGGCCGTCAGCAAAGCCAATAAGATCATTAATATAAAAGAGCAAAGCCATTACCTTGGCAATGCCTACCTGGTTATGGGCAAAGCGCGTTTTTTAGAAGGCAACTATTTTGATGCCGTAGAATATTTTAACTACGTTATTTTATCATATGGCAAGCAGATTGAATTAAAACAGGAGGCTTTGATATGGAAGGGACGCGCCTTGTTATACCTCAATAATCCAACCCAGGCAAAAATCACTATTGATTCCGCCATACAAAACATCAACCCTAAAAAAAACATTCCTGCCGGCATTTACGCCGCCCAACTACAATACAACATTAATACCGAAGACTACCCGGCCGCCGAAGAAAGCGCCAAAACAGCACTTAAGCTTTGTCATGATGGYAATCTTAAACTCCGCTGGACATTTATTTTGGCCCAGCTACAGGAACTCAACCAAAAACCACAGGAAGCTATAGTTAATTATACCAGTATTGTTAAAAGTAACGCCTCGTTCGAGATGGCTTTTAATGCCAACCTTAACCGCATCCGCATACAGGATAATGAGAACGGTATTAAACAAAATAAAATTGAGCGTCTGCGTAAATTGCTTAAAAACCAAAACAACAAGGAGTTTACCGATCAGATTTATTACCAGGTTGCCCAGCAGCTATACATTGCCGGTGATATTGACGGCGCCCTGAAAAACTACAAACTATCGGTACGCAGCAGCCTCAAAAATCAAAATCAAAAAGGTCTCTCTTATCTGCGCATTGCCGACATAAACTTTAAAAACAAAGCTGATTATGCCGAAGCTAAATTATATTACGATAGCACACTCACCTACCTTGCCCCCACCTACCCCGGCTACCAGATTATCCGCAAAAAAGCCAATAACCTACAAATTTTAACCGGCTTACTGCAAACCATATCTCGCGAGGATACCCTGCAAATGCTGGCCGCTTTGGACGAGCAAACCCGTACCGCCCGCATTGATGCCATGGTTACCCGTAAAATATTACAGGATAAAGTAACTAAAGAAACGGTTACAAGTAATAACGGCCAATTTGAAAACAGCAGGAACACCAATAATTTAAATAACCAGCAGGCCAGCAAAAGCGGGGGCAGCATATTTTATTTTTATAACCCCACGGCCTTAAGCCTTGGTACCAATGATTTTAAAAGGCAATGGGGCAACCGCAAGCTGGAAGATAACTGGCGCCGCAGTAAACGATCAAACAGTAATATTGCTGCCAATGTAAACGGAACAACTTCTGTACAGGATACTGATCCTTTTGCACCGTCGGCACAGGAAGCAGCCAATGCTGCCAGGGGCGATGCAGGAAGCTACCGGCAGGACATCATTAAAAACCTGCCCTTAACAACTGACCTTCTTAACCGGTCGAACTTTCGTGTTTATAATGCTTACATGGATATGGCCAATTTTTACCGCGATATTTTGGGCGATAAAAAGGAAGCCATTGCTACATATGAAGCTTTGCTGGCCCGTTTCACCAACAGCGCGGATAAAGCAGCTGTATATTACAATTTGTACCGGCTATATGCCGATATTGATGCCTCCCGGTCTGAAGCATACAAGAACAGGATACTGAAGGAGTTTTCTGAAAGCGTATTTGCCAGAGTGATACTTGATCCCGAATACAGTAAACACCTTGATGATGCAAATGCCGAATTTAATGGGCTTTACAATAGTGTATATGAGCTGTACGCACAAAAAAAATATGCTGCCGTTGTTACACAGGCAAATGATTTGCTGACCAAATATCCCGACAACCGTTTTGCAGCCCAACTATCATATTTAAGAACCATTGCTGCCGGTCACCAGGAAAAGCTAACCCCTTTTATGACCGATCTACAGCAGATAACAGCAAAATATCCCGATGATAAGCTGGTAACCCCACTTGCAAATCAGCACCTGGCTTATATTGATGCCAACAAAACCGAAATGGAAAGCCGTACGGTAGTGCTGACAGGTGATGATATAAACGAAATACCTTTTACCCCACCGGTAGCCTATCAAAAGCAAACAGAATACCGGCCAGATTATCATCCATCGCCCCAGGCACAGATAGCACAGGTAAGGCAGGAACCAAAAGCAACCCCGCCCATAGTGGCTCAGGCAAAACCAACTGCACCTGTTGAAATACCCAAACCTGCCGAACAAACCAAACCAAAGGAAACAGCGGCAATTACGCCGCCGCCTGCGGATTCGTTTAATAAACCGGTCGATCAACCGCCGGTAACATCACTAGCCCAACAGCCTCAGCAACAAGCTGCGCAGGCACCAATAATAAAACCCCCGGTCCCGGTAAACTACATATTCTCCATGCGAGATAGCAGCAATTATTATTTTGTGGTAAATGTTAGCAGTGGTACAACTAACCTCGCTTCATCGCGTTTTGGTATAGGGCAGTTTAACCGTACCAGGTTTTCGGGCAGTACCATTAAGCATGATTTAAAACCTATTGGGGCCGATGATCAGCTGATATTTGTTGGTCGTTTTTATAGTCTTGAGGATGTGAAAAAATATGCGCGGGGAATTATCCCGCTGATGCCCGATATTATGAAGGTGCCAAAGGATAAATACAGTTTTTTTATCATTACCAAGGAAAATCTGGATAAATTAGCCGACCAAAAAACGTTAGATAGTTATATTGATTACTATCAAAAATATTATTGAAATGAGAACCTATAACAAAAAACCTGCGCTTACCCCACAGGATATAAGACGGTATAACTGGTACATATGGCGCGCTGTAATTGCCGCTTTTGTATTTGTAATTATAATGATAACGCTTACCGTTTTTGACGTATTTGGCCAGTTGCCTCCATTCCGCGATCTGGAAAATCCTAAAAGTAACCAGGCATCAGAAGTAATATCATCAGATAAGCAAATTTTAGGCACCTATTATATCCAAAACCGCTCAAACGTTACATTTGCCGGTCTTTCGCCAAATGTAGTTAACGCCCTGGTAGCAACCGAAGATAAGCGCTTTTACGATCACTCGGGGATAGATTTCGGGCGGAGCTTTACTATATTCCTACACCTGCTTATTGGGCAAAAACAAGGTGGCAGCACTATTACACAGCAATTGGCGCTTAATCTTTTCAGCGAAAGGGCTGCCAATCCGTTTAAACGTGTGATTCAAAAAATGCAGGAATGGGTAACAGCTGTTAAACTGGAACGCCATTATACCAAGCAGGAGATCCTAACCATGTATCTTAACACGGTTGACTTTGGCGCGTACAACACCTATGGCATCAAATCGGCAGCACGTACCTATTTTAATACCACACCTGATAAACTAACGCCAGATCAGGCTGCCCTGTTAATAGGTATGGTAAACGGTCCGGGCATCTACTCGCCTATAAGGCACCCGCAAAATGCGCTTAGACGCCGTAACCTGGTTCTTAACCGGATGGAAGAGCAGGGTTACCTGAGCAATGGCCAGGCAGATGAGTTTAAAAAGAAGCCATTGGGGTTAAACTTTCACCAGAATAATCATTTTGACGGACCTGCACCATATTTCAGGTCGGTATTGAAAAAAGAGATCCAGAAGATCTTTAAAGATCAAAATATTAACCGGCCCGATGGTACTCCTTATGACCTTGACCGCGACGGCTTGAAGATATATACCACCATTGACGCTACAATGCAGCAATATGCCGAAGAATCGCAGCAGGAATACATGAAGAACCTGCAGGTGCAGTTTAATGATCACTGGCGCGGGAAAAATCTGTCAAGAAGCATTCACAACTATAAATTCCTCGTTAACCAGGGGATGTTGAAAAGCGACCGGTACAAGCAGCTGAAAATGGAAGGCTTGAGTGATGATGAAATTAAAACCAATTTCAACACTAAAGATACACTGAACCTGTTTACATGGCATGGCGATATCGATACACTGATGAAACCTATCGATTCGATTGTGTACTGTAAAATGTTGCTGCGTAACGCCCTCATGAGTATGGACCCAACAACCGGCTATGTTAAAGCCTGGGTGGGTGGTACCAATTTTGAGCACTTTAAGTACGACCAGGTAAAAAACGGCACAAGGCAGGTGGGTTCAACCGCCAAGCCGTTTACCTACGCGGTAGCTATTGATAATGGATATTCGCCCTGTATGAAAATAAATAACGTGCCGGATACGATACGGGGTTATGGCGATCCATGGTGCCCACGCTCATCGCCTTCAGAAACTTTACCAGGTTTTATTACCCTGCGCCAGGCGTTGGCCCACTCACAAAACTGGGTAACAGCCCACGTAATGAGCGAGGTGAAACCGGAACCTGTGGTAGAGCTGATTAAAAAAATGGGCATTACCAGCGCTGTACCTGCCTACCCTTCTATATGCCTGGGTACGTTTGATGCATCGGTATTTGAAATGACGGCAGCTTATTCGGTATTTGCTAATCACGGTTTGTGGACCGAGCCTACCTATATATTACGCATCGAAGATAAAAACGGTAACGTGCTATATTCCCATACCCCAAAAGTAGTACAGGCCATGAACCCGCAAACCGCTTACGTAATGACCTATATGCTGAAAGGCGTAATTGAAGATGGAACGGGCTCAAGGCTGAGCTATAAATATGGCCTGCGCAACCCCATCGGCGGCAAAACTGGTACCACCAACGGCAACTCCGATGGCTGGTTCATTGGTATAACCCCGCAACTGGTAACCGGCTTATGGACAGGCTGCGAAGACAGAGACATCGCATTCCAGTCTACCAGGTTGGGCGAGGGGGCCAACAGCGCATTACCTATATTTGCCATGTATATGAAAAAGGTATACGCCAACGCCGCACTGGGCATTAAAAAAACCGTTGATTTCGATGCTCCCAAAACCGGTGTAAGCATCATTCTTGATTGCGGCCAGTATACACAGCAGCAACAAGGGACTAATGAGGTGGATAAAAAGTTAGATTTTTAAGATTGTTCATTGGTTGATTGGTCTATTAGTTCATTGAAAATGAATTCAATATACTGTTTGAAAAACTTCAATCTATCCATGTCAAACTAAATGCATATTTAAAATTCATTGGTAAAACCGCTGCGTATAAAGCAGATCAAAGAATTAGTACACCATTAGCGTATCGTCAATTGTTCAGGATCTCAAAGCAGACCAATGAACTAATGAACCAATGAACCAATGAACGGCAATGGAAAAATTCGATCACAGGGAAGCATTAAAAAACATACCTCATAAACCGGGGATTTACCAATACTGGGATAGTGAGAAAGAACTGATCTATATTGGTAAGGCTAAGGATCTGCGCAACCGCGTAGGATCATATTTTAATAAGGATGCTCACATAAATGCCAAAACAAAGGTACTGGTATCTAAAATACGCGGTATAACGTTTACCATAGTTGATACCGAGGTGGATGCCTGGCTGCTGGAAAACAGCCTGATCAAAAAGCACCAACCGCGGTATAATGTAATGCTTAAGGATGATAAAACTTATCCCTGGATCATTATCAAAAACGAAAGCTTTCCCCGCATCTTCTGGACCAGGCGTATTGTTAAGGATGGATCGAAATACCTGGGGCCCTATGCATCCATCAGCATGATGCATAATATCCTGGGGCTGATTAAGGAAACATATCCACTGCGTACCTGCAACCTGGCGCTTACCCGCGAAAATATCGACAAAGGAAAGTTTAAGGTGTGTTTAGAATATCAGTTGGGCAACTGCAAAGGCCCCTGCCAAAACTACCAGACGGAAGATGATTACGACAACAGTATAGGAGAGATAACGGATATACTGAACGGCAAGATCGGGGCAATATTACGCCGCCTTAAAGGCGAAATGGAAGCAGCCGTTGCCGAATATAATTACGAGCTGGCCCATCGTCTTAAACGCAAGTTTGATTTACTGGAAAACTACCAAAGTAAATCAACTATCGTAAATTCATCTATTACCGATGTGGATGTATTCAACATCGCATCCGAAGAAAAACTTGCCTTTGTGAACTACTTAAAGGTGATGAATGGCACCATTATCCAAACCCAAACCATCGAGCTTAAAAAACGGCTGGATGAAAGCGATGAAGAACTATTAACGCTGGCCATTATAGAGTTTAGGAGCCGCTATAACAGTAACTCGAAAGAGGTAATTGTGCCATTTGATATCGACCTGCAAGAATCGTCCATTAAGTTTACCGTACCCAAACTGGGCGAAAAAAAGAAACTGCTTGATCTGTCGCAAAAAAATGTTCAATTCTTTAAGAAGGAAAAGATAGATCAGTACGAAAAACTGAACCCCGAGATCCGCACCGAACGTTTGCTAACACAAATGATGAAAGATCTGCGCATGAACCAGCTGCCCCGCCATATAGAGTGCTTTGATAACTCAAATTTCCAGGGTAAATACCCGGTATCGGCAATTGTGGTATTCAGGGATGGAAAGCCATTTAAAAAGGATTACCGCCACTTCCATGTAAAAACAGTAGAAGGCCCTAATGATTTTGCTACTATGGAAGAGGCCGTACACCGCCGCTACAGGCGCATGCTTGATGAAGGCACAGAACTACCCCAACTCATCATTATTGATGGCGGTAAGGGTCAGCTATCATCGGCCATGCACAGTTTAAAACTACTGGGTATTGATAAGCAGGTAACGGTTATAGGTATTGCAAAAAGATTGGAGGAATTATACTACCCCAATGACCAGTACCCCATGTACCTGGATAAAAAATCAGAAACGCTTAAAGTGATCCAGCACCTGCGCGATGAGGCACACCGCTTTGGCATCACCTTCCACCGTAAAATCCGTGATAAGGGAACCCTGGCTACCGAATTAGAATTGATAGACGGCATTGGCAAAACCACTGCCGAAAAGCTCCTCAAATACTTCAAATCCGTTAAAAAGATCCGCGATGCCAACGAAGAATTATTGCTTGAGGTGGTCAATTTAAAACAGGCGAAAGCTATATTGGGGTATTTTAACAGAGAGGAAAAGGAGAATTGATGTGCAGATTAACTTCGTTGAAGGGAACTCTGAAGGGCGAATGACGTTTTAAAAAAATTTGTCATCCTGAACGGAGTGAAGGATCTATTCGCGGACTGTACAGGGTGACGAAGCATAGCGAATAATAGATTGCTTCACTGCGTTCAGCATGACAAAAGGTTTAATTGCAAAAAAGTCAAAACCATATTAGTTTTGACTTTTTAATTTTGAATTTTGACTTAAATATTAGTATTGCCAAAGGTTAAGTTCCCAATCCATCAGTGTTTTCTTTACCCGCTCCGATTCATAAAGCTTATCTATACCTTGAGCATAATCTTTAATACGTTCGTCTTTATCGTTACTTTCCTTAACAATGTAACTCGCAAATATGCGTTTCATAAAAACATCATCAAAGCTTAAGCCAGTTGCATCGTTGTTACGGCTCACCACTTCTTTGGTTGCAAGTATAGGGCGTGCTTCAGGGAAATAGATCCAAAAAGCAGGCTGATAATCAACCAGATCCCCGGCAATACCTACCCCTTTGGGTTTAATGAGCGGGGCAATACCAATAATGCGTGGCTCAAATATAGAGCGCTGCCTGTCAAAAACCCAGTCTTCTTTAATACGGAACTTGACAACACTATCCGGGTTAAATTCACCCGCTACCATTGTTGATGATATTACGTTATTATCCTTATCCCGTTTTTCAACCACGCTGCTATCAGATGATAGGCGTCC
This sequence comes from Mucilaginibacter sp. P4_G9, assembly GCF_056400985.1. Taxonomy (NCBI): domain Bacteria; kingdom Pseudomonadati; phylum Bacteroidota; class Sphingobacteriia; order Sphingobacteriales; family Sphingobacteriaceae; genus Mucilaginibacter; species Mucilaginibacter sp. P4_G9. The sequence goes on from NZ_JBFUKF010000136.1 coordinate 10,652, forward strand.
GCGAGCCTGGCCAGAATTTAGTGGCGTCATAAAGCTATCGCCGTTAGGGTCATCCTTCTTACCTGGAGTTGGATCATATGCAGTTAATTCACCGGCGGCTATAGCATCCAGTAAAACATCTATCAAACGGCGTTTGGGCGATGCCAGATAAGTATTCATTTTATCACGAACATCAATTTCACGCCATACCCTTTTTGCAAAAGCGACATCACTTTCGCGAAGATTAGGGTAAGGTGTTACCCTGGCACTCAAAATGTTATTTTTCTTGAAATAACCATCAAGCGGCCTTTCAAAAGGTTTCATTGGCGTTTTTTTGGTTGTATCAACCGGCGGTGGTGCCGCCTGACTTACCACACTATTGGGCTGCAGCTTTACCGGCTGTGTAGTTACCGGTTTTTTTGCCGGAGMGCGTTTCGCACGTTTTTTTGTTTGCCCGTAAGAAGCAACACAGGCAAAACAAAGTACAACTACCAAAATTCTCTTTTTCATACGCGTTTAATTTGCGGATAATACAATTGGATCAAGTGATCGTGGTGACCTATCGGGTCCTACTGCAACAATATCCTTAAATATAACAGTAGTTCCGGGAGTTACAGTATTTAAAGCTGAACGCATAGCACCCGTAAGTTCACCTCCGCTTCCCGAATATATAATAGCATCCTGGCGCGGTTTTACAACCAACAGGGTAAAATGCGTTACGTTAAATTTAGCATCAAAGTCAAAACCATCTAACTGGGCAAACAACCTGTCCTGTGCACGGATATTGGCAGAACTGGTATTACCGCCACTTTTGCCGGCAAACTGTGGCTTAGGATCGGGGATCCGTTTAATACGAAACTCCGTTGTACCTAATACCATACCTTTTTCTCCGGTAACTGTAATACGGGCCCTACCTATCGAGCTTACCGAAGCAATATAATGCCCGCCTGAACCACTAAGTGAACCACCACTTATGTTTGCACCTATACTTGCAGTAGGCACACCCGGGGCAGATACTGTAACCGGGTTAGGCACACCTATATACAATACGTTCATTTTATCGGGGGATACTACCGCGGATGGTTTTGCAACCATATAAGTTGCAGAAACAGGATATGTTTTAGGCGCACCTCCATCAACAGATTTAACTGATAATACACCGGTTACGGTATGCAAGCCTTCACCGCCCGCTGTTACCGTATAGGTACCTACACCATTGGTTGTTGGTATCCTTGAGCCACCAATAGTGATGGTTGGATCTGAATGCGAATCATAAGCAGTTAAATAAATGTCTGCTTTGTATTGCTGGCCGGCCAAAACATAGCTGCTTGGCGCTACCGCAACTGCTTTAAACGCATTCAGGGTAACTTCTGCCTGGTCTACTTTACTATATAATTTTTTCACAACCTCGTTCTCGGCATTCTTGGTATCCGCCTGTATTTTTGCCAGTGTAGTTAAAGTAGCCCCTAATGGAATACCTTCACCAAAGTAGGCATTTTGCCATGTTTTCTTTTGCACCCCAGGACGCCCTGGCGGGTTATTAGCATTCAAAGAAAAATTAACGCCTGCACTATCCTTGCCCAGCAATTGCATTAATTTGGCTCTTGTTGCCTCAATTTTTTCTTTTAAAACGTCAGCTTTTTTCCCGTTTATCATCACTTCTGATGATATATCTAAATTGTCTCTGGCAGTAAYATCATCAATCTCGGGATTAATGCCTCCCCCTTCTTTTATCAATTCGGCTTTCAGTTCTTCAATGTAACCGTTCAGATCACCGGCCATCTTAGTTGCCTCTTTAGCCGAGTTCAGATATTTAGCTTTGTCGGGCTGGGCTTTTATTTTAGCATCAAAGGCACTATAAGTAGCTTGCAGGCTTGAGTTTACATTTTTTGTTGATGCATCCAAACTCCTGGTAATATTTTTAAAAGCATCCAGCAAATTTTCAGGCACATTCAGGGCAATTAAGCCTAAAAGCACCAGGTATAGAATACCTATCATCCGCTGTCTTGGGGTTTCCTTACCTCCGGCCATGTATTATAAATCTTAGCTTGTAAAAAATCTATTAATTATTAATTAACACGTGGCTGGTTCATAGCAGTAAGCATATTACCATATATAGCATTTAACGCTCCAAGGTTTTTAGCTAAACGGCCAACCTCATCTTTAAACTGTTTTGAATCATCTAACGATTCGTTAAAATTATTCATGGTTAAAGACAGGTTTTGGTAAAACTTGTTCATTGATTTTAAATGTGCACTTGAATCCTGTAATTCCAGTTCATAAACAGCATTTAATGACCCCAGGTTTTTAGCAAGCTTATTGATTTGCTCATGGTATGCTTTTGCGTCAACATTTGAGTTAGCCAGCTCGGATAAATTAGCTGATGCCTTGTCAAACGAAACGCTTAAATTTTCATAACTTGCAGTAGCTGCCTTTATTTTACTGGTAAAAGCAATTGTAGCTTCGCCTGCATCGGTAACTCTTGATA
>NZ_JBFUKF010000137.1:0-13116 GCF_056400985.1 Mucilaginibacter sp. P4_G9
CAATATGGCATACCATATGTAATAGCCTATACAGCTTCAAAAACAGCCATAGAAGGCATGACAAGAGCTATGGCTACCGAACTTTCACCGCAGGGCATTCGTATCAACTGCGTGGCTCCAGGGTTTATCGCAACAGACATGTCGGCAAAGGCATTGGATAACGACCCCGACAGGAAACAAAAAGTATTAGGCCGTACACCAATGGGCAAATTAGGAGATCCGGCCGATGTGGCTGATGCCGTTTATTACCTGGCCACCGATAGCGCAAAATATGTAACAGGTGTAGTGCTCCAGGTTGATGGCGGTAACTCCATCGGTTTTTAAGGTTACGATTTTCTCCCTGTTATTCATTACGTTTAGTCACATCGTTTCCTTTATTCGCACTGCCTTAACCTTGTCACCTACTTAATGACACCTTTCGGACCCTATGGCAATACCTTTTCATACACCRACCACAAATGTTATATATTGTATTTAACAATCATGGTTCGCCAATAAAATTATTGCCTGCTTTCCGCCCCGTCTCATCCTGATCTATAATTCATAATAGGTTCATCCCATATCTTTCGATTAAGCACAGCTATTGCAATGGGCTGTTTCCGTTAAATACAATGTATCATAAATGCTTAAATAGCAAGATCTGCAAATAGCACCAAAGCAGTTACACTCCTAATTTCCAAATCAACACGGCATAATTGATGCAATCGATTGCTTTATTTAAAAATAAACACGATAAAAACGCTTCTTATTATTGCAATAAATTCAAGCTATTATTTATTGTATTGAAATTTACAAACCAAATTAAGTCATAGTCTATCAATATAATAAAAATTCAAAATTTGTGCAATCGATTGCAATAATTTGTAATATTTGTATTATACTTTTCAAAGTATTCATCCAATTATCCATTACAACCAAACGATTATGAAGAAAATCAAACTAAGGCATTTGCTTAAAGTGTTTATCGTCTCGGGATTGCTGATGTATCCGGCGATTTTATGGGCGCAAAACAACAAAATTACCGGCACGGTCAATGATGAGAAAGGCCAGCCATTGCCAGGAGCAACAATCAAGACCAAAGTTGGCACATCTGCAACTGTAACAGATGCCAACGGGGTGTTTTCCATTGGTGTACAAACTAATGAAACCGCTATATTGGTTTCTTTTATAGGTTACCCCACCCAGGAAATCAGTCTTAAACCCGGTGTGAGTAATTATACGGTTAACCTTACGCCAGATGCAAAAAACCTCAATGAGGTGGTTGTTATTGGTTATGGTACGCAGCGACGAAAGGATGTTACAGGTTCGGTGGTTTCCGTTAGTGGTAATACGCTGAGGGAAGTTCCGGTGGCCAATATACAACAAGCCTTGCAGGGCCGGGCAGCCGGCGTGGAGGTACAGGCTACAGGTACCAGGCCGGGCGCAAGTGCCCAGATCAGGATACGCGGTGAACGCTCTATCCAGGCCGGTAACGATCCCCTTTTTGTTTTGGACGGGATCCCTTACAGCGGCAATTTAAATGACATCAATCCTGATGATATTGCTTCGGTCGACATATTAAAAGACGCCTCGGCCACGGCTATTTACGGATCACGCGGTGCCAATGGCGTAATTTTAGTGACTACAAAAAGAGGCGCTACAGGCGATACCAAGGTAACTTTAAATAGCTATTACGGTATCAGCAGCGTAACGTCCAAATATAAAGTATATGATGCTGATCAGTACCGGGCCCTGCGCGATCTTTCTATATACACGCAAGGGTATAGCGCTGATGAATTGCAAGGCATGGCGGCAGGCCGTAATACCGACTGGCAGGACCTGGTTTACAAGAATGGTTACATCACTGATCATAACCTCACTATCTCCGGCGGCGGCGAAAAAAGCCAGATCTCGGCAGGTGGTGGCCTGTTTAAACAAACCACCGTTTTACCCGGCCAGGACTTTACCAGGGGGACAATAAAAATCACCGCCGATTTTACTATCAGCAAAAATGTAAAAGCCGGGTTTAACAACCTGTCAAACTATAACATTACGCATGGCAGCCAATCACCTGCAAGCGTTTTCCCTTTATTAACGCTTAGCCCATTATCTTCTCCCTATAATCCCGATGGTTCCATCAATATCAAACCCGCCGGTAATACAGATGATTACAATAATACTTACAGCCCGCTGTTGCTGCGTGCCAACCCTAAAGCATCTGTTGACAGGGTTAGGCGCTTCCATACTTTTAATAGCTTATATGGCGAGGTAAGGATTATAGATGGTTTAAAATACCGGTTAAATGCCGGCCTGGATTTTCAGCAGGAAGAAGGTGCGCAGTTCCAGGGAACGGATAGCTATTTCCGGCCAGGCACATACAATACCGCCAGCGTTAATAATAGTACACTTACCAAATACAGTTTGGATAACCTGCTTAGCTATGATAAAACATTTGCCCAAAAACACCGGATAAGCGTTACTGCGTTGTTTGGTTTTGAGCAGGAGCAATCACATAACACTTCGGTACGGAAGGATTCTATCACTGCAGATTTTGTACAGTTCTACAACCTTGGGCAGTCATCAGTTAGCCCGGCCCCTATTCTGGGCGGTGGCGAAGCAAAATCCTCACTGGTAGCAATGATGCTTCGTGCCAATTATATATATGATGATAAATATATGATTACGCTTACCGGCCGCCGTGATGGTTCGTCAAGGTTAGGTGAAGGGAACAAATACAAATCATATCCCGCGGTATCTGCCGGGTGGGTAGTTAGCAATGAAAAATTCATGCAGCGTGTTCCGGTAATTTCCAATTTAAAACTGCGCGCCGGTTTTGGTATTACAGCCAATCAGGGTATTGCTGCATATAGCACATTAGGTGGTCTGTCGGCAGTAAATACCAGTCTGCCGGGTAGCCCGCAGGTGCGCTATAACTATGGTACCACCATTGTTAACGGCTACTACGTTAGCCGGATTGTTGACCCTAACCTGGATTGGGAATATACCCGAACTACGAATGTTGGCCTTGATTTCGGTTTGTTTAATAACCGCATATCGGGCAGCGCGGAATATTATACCGCCAAAACCACTAAATTATTATATGGCGTTGCATTGCCCCCTACATCCGGCATAACCGACCCTTATTTAACCAACGTTGGTAATGTAACCAACAAGGGCATGGAATTTAGTATTTCCAGTCAAAATATCCTGTCGGATAAACACGGCTTTACCTGGGGAACAGACCTGAACTTCTATTTTAACCGTAACAAACTGGTAGCCTTGAATGGAAGTGTAACACAGGTAATAAGCAGCCAGTTATTTGTAGGGCAGCCATTAAGCGCTATTTATGATTACAAAAAATTGGGTATCTGGCAATTAAGTGAAGCCGCAGAGGCTGCCAAATATGGCTTTGTACCAGGCCAGATAAAACTGGAAGATCATAACGGCGATGGTAAATTAACTGTAGACGATAAATATGTAATAGGCAGCGCACAAGCCAAAATACAAGGTGGGTTAACAAACCGGTTCACTTATAAAGATTTTGATTTCTCATTTGTATTATATGGCCGGCTTGGCGGCACCCTCATTAGCCAGGTATACCAGCCGCTGGCAGGATACACCACCATAAATGACGGTCGCCGTAACCAGGTAGCTGTTGATTACTGGACCCCTAATAATCCAACAAATTTCTACCCGTCACCAAATGTTTCCGGCGGACAGATTTCATCGGCATTAACCAGCGATGCTGGTAGCACCCTGGGTTATTTTGATGCCAGCTTTTTAAAAGTAAGGACCATCACTTTTGGCTATAACCTGCATAAAGAATGGGCTAAAAAGATAGGTATGCGAAACCTGCGTGTATATGTATCATCGCAAAATCCATTTATACTGTTCTCGCCTTACGTACGCGCAGGCGGTATAGATCCCGAAGCTACAGGTACAGGTAATCAGGGTGTTCAGGACCCCGGTAACATATCAAGCAGGGCATTAACTATTGGGGTAGCTACACCTTCAACTAAGTCATTTATTGCAGGTATCAATATCACATTATAAACATCAATTTTTTAAATTATGAAATCAAGATATATTATACAGATTACGCTGCTGCTTTTGGTCGCAACAGCGGGAAGCAGCTGTAAAAAGTCCCTGGAAGAACATCCTTATACAGCTTTCACAACCGATTATTATAAAACTGCCGATGGCCTTCAGTCTGCAGTAAACGCGATTTATGCCAATATGCGCTATGACTTTGGCCCTATTGGTGCGATGGCATTAGGCAACGTAGGCACGGATGAATTTACCTATGGCGACCAGGTGGCCGGTTCAGGTCAGTTCCTGGAGCTTGGCAGCTACCAGATACCATCAACCAACGGGGCGATATTAACGCCGTGGAACAGAAATTTCAATGGTATTAATCTTTGTAATGCTATACTAAAATTTGCCCCTGGTGTTAACATGAGCGACGCTTCAAGAAATGTTATTATGGCCGAAGCGCATTATTTAAGGGCCCACCTATACTTGTTGCTTGTGGAAAATTTTGGGGCTGTACCCGTAGATTTAGGTTCAGGAGATTTGCAGTTTACTGATGTGCCTTATTATGGCTTTAACCGCCTGCCATTTAATGATATCCTGGTTAAAGATTACAAAGCCATGGTTGATGACCTGACCTTTGCCACACAAAATTTGCCGGTAACCCGCCCCGCCGGGGCCTTTAAACTGTCGCAGGCCGCAGCATTGCATTTATTAGCCAAGGTATACCTGTTCAGGGGATACTCGGCGGTTAAGCAGCCATCAGACTTTAACATGGCTTATACCACGGCAATGGAACTCATCAACAATAAATCGAAATACGGAACCGATCTGCTGCAGGACTATGGCCAGGTACACAAACAAGGTAATGATTATAATAAGGAGATACTGTACTCTGTTGAGCGTTTGCCACTCAACAACTCGGCCAATGAGGACCTTTCGCCAAGCACCGACTTTGCTAACAAGGTAAACATTGCCAACAATATGTTTAACTGCTTATATCAAAACGTGGCATCTGTTGGAGGCGTAACCTTAATTGATGACCGTCCCCTACAATACGGACGTCCTTTGCGGCAACTTGCGCCAACACTTTACGTTAACAATGTGGCTTTTGCAGATAAGTTTAACGATAGCCGCTATGACAACACCTTCCGCGTAATGTGGCGTGTGGCAACCATTCGCACGGGTGCCGATTTGCAGGCTTTTATAGCAAAACTGGCAACTGTGGGCTTTAAATTAGGCGATACTGCCATATACCTGCCCCCAACCGATGCCCGGGCCGCCCAGTTAACTGCAGCCGGTAAAAAATACCTGGTTGAAGGCCCAACCAAATGGTGGAACAATCAAACCAAACCAAGTTTTCAGTTTCCCAACCTGAAAAAATATGATGATAGCGTACGCGCCAACTTCCAGGATGTTTCCGGTCGCCCGTTCATCGTATCAAAATTATCTGAAACCTATTTAACTGCTGCTGAGGCTGCTATGCAAGATGGACATCCAGCCGATGCAGTTACCCTGATTAATACTTTACGCACCCGTGCCGCTTATCGCCCGGGATTGACTGCTACCGACCTTGCCGCGAGAGTGGCTGCCATTCAGATTACCCTATCGCAAATCAATCTTGATTTTATATTGGATGAACGTACCCGCGAACTTTGCGGCGAATGTATCCGCTGGCCCGACCTGGCTATGAGGAATAAACTGATTGATCGGATTCAACGCTATAATCCGGATGGAGCGGCTAAAGTTGCGGCATTCAATAACCTTCGGCCTATCCCACAGAGCCAGATCAACAGCGTAGTTGACCCGGCCGGCGATCCGAACAGGAATAAATATCAAAACCCGGGTTATTATTAGTCAATCATTAAAAAGGCACAAAACATGAAAAACATGTCATTTATATTGAGTTTTATGTTATTTAAATACACAAAAAATGAAAATTAAATCATTTATATTGAGTTTAATGCTACTGGCTGCAATAAGTACATTATCCTGTAAAAAGGAATTTTATAACGGAGCAAACAGTACACTATCAAACCGCTATACCGATACAATCGGTCCGCTAAAATCGATATCGGCTACTACCATTGGTATGGCCATTGATTATGATTTTATTGCCAATACTTATGGCGACCGTGGCATAGTTACCCGCGAGGCCAGCACCGTAACCTTTGGTTATACCATGAAGCACGGCGCCATTGTTAAAAATGACGGCACATTGGATTTTACCCGGGCCGATGCTTTAGTTGATAATGTTAATGCCGCCGGTTTACAAGTTTACGGACATACCCTGGCCTGGCATCAAAACCAAAACGGCACGTATCTGCGTTCCCTTATACCTGGCTCTGCCGGTAATACCGTACCCAATTTATTATCAAACGGCGATTTTGAATCAGGGAGCGGCAGCAACTTTACCAACTGGAGCGCTTACAACGGCGGTACCTCGTTTGGTGAAACCAAGGTAGCTGCCGAGATACATGGTGGCGCACGCGCCTTAAAAGTGGTTAACGCTGCCGACAACCCCGGCGCACAATACAAAGTACAGTTAGCCAGCGATTTGATGAACACTACCGTTGGTACTACCTACAATGTTTCCATGTACGTACGGTCGGCCAATGCAGGGGGTTCGTTTCGCTTATCAACTCAGCCTACCGCGCAATACCAGGGCGACCAAACTACCAATACTACCTGGAGCCAGGTTACCTGGTCGTTCGTTGCCAAAGATGCGCAAACACGCCTGCTGATTGATATCGGTTTAAAGGCCAATACCTATTTTATTGACGACATCACCGTTACCGATGCCAGCTTATCCACACCACTGCCTGCCGCAACCGTTGCTGCTAAAATAGACGCGGCCCTGCAAACATTTATAAGTGGTATGGTAAATCACTTTAAAACAAAGGTGCACGCCTGGGATGTAGTGAACGAACCTGTTAAAGACGACGGCAATTTAAGGGCAGGGCCGTATGTTGCGGGCACCGATGCTTCCGATACGTTTTACTGGGGCCAGTATTTAGGTCGCGGTTATATTGCCAAAGCCTTTACTTACGCCAGCCAGGCCGATCCAACAGCCCTGTTGTTTATCAATGATTATAATCTTGAATCTGGATCGGCCAAGGTGGATAGTTTGGTTAAGCTTGTTGGAGAGTTAAAAGCGGCAGGTGTGCCTATCCATGGCATTGGCACACAAATGCACAGCAGCACAAGTACCTCCTATAACGATATTGATAATATGTTTAAAAAGCTTGCCGCTACCGGGTTGAAAATCCGCGTTTCGGAGCTGGATGTTAAGTTAAATCCCAGCAACAGGGTAATTGATCCGGCTTCCTCGCCTACGCTGTATGCTCTCCAAGCCAGCATGTATAAGTATATTGTACAATCTTACATTAAAAATGTACCCGCAGCCCAGCGTTACGGGATAACTATTTGGGGGCAAATGGATAAAAACAGCTGGATAGTAACCCAGCAAAAGCTAAACGATGCACCTTTGTTATTTGATAATAACGGCAAAAAGAAACCGGCTTACGGCGCCATGGTAGCAGCATTAAAGGCACAATAATTTTCCATGTAATTTTTAATTACCGGAATAGTGCAACACCTTTTTATGATTCATCGTTTGAATGGCTGCCTAACAACGGCAGCCATTCTTTCTACATAAGCTGGCTTTTAAATTTTTAGTACTATACTATGAAAAACATACTCGCTTTATTTTTTTTATTCGGGTTATATGCAACTCATGCCAATGCACAGCAAGCGGCCGGAAATACGATGCCCCGGATTGTTAAATCGGGCAATAATTTTCAATTCATTGTTGATGGTCAACCCTTTTTAGTGCTGGGAGGCGAGCTCGGCAATTCCAGCGCATCCAGCAGCGAATACATGAAACCGGTTTGGCCTAAGCTGAAAGCCATGCAACTCAATACGGTGATAGCGCCTGTTTATTGGGAACTATTGGAGCCAACAGAAGGAAAATTCAATTTTACGCTGGTAGATGATCTGATCAGAAATGCGCGCCTGAATAACCTAAAACTGGTATTATTGTGGTTCGGAACCTGGAAAAACAGTATGTCGTGCTATGTGCCTGCATGGGTAAAAACCGATCCTGTCAGGTTTCCACGTATCCAGGATCGTTCGGGCAATCAGCAGGAAATACTAAGTCCGCTGAGCAAAAACAATCTTGAAGCCGATAAACGGGCATATGTGCGGCTGATGCAGCACTTAAAAGAGTTTGACGGGAAAGATCACACCGTGATTATGATACAGGTAGAAAACGAAATTGGGATGCTGCCCGATGCCCGTAACTTTGATACGGAAGCCAATAAGGCCTTTGAAAGCGCTGTGCCGGATAAACTGCTCTCCTACCTTAAAAATAACCAGGCTACATTACTGCCCGAACTAAAAACGATATGGGAGGCCAACGGCAGCCAAACATCAGGAAACTGGACAAAAGTATTTGGCCAAAGCCTGGCTGCAGACGAAATTTTTATGGCCTGGCAGTTTGCAGATTTTGTGAACGAAATTGCCATAGCCGGAAAAAAGGTATACAACCTGCCTTTGTACCTGAATGCCGCTTTGAACAGACCGGGAGTAAAACCGGGAGATTATCCAAGTGCAGGCCCATTGCCGCATGTTATGGATATCTGGAAAGCTGGCGCACCGGAGATAGACCTATTGGCGCCAGATTTTTATAATCCCGATTTTAAACACTGGTGCGATTTATATACGAGGATCCCAAACCCATTGTTTATTCCCGAGATAAAATTTGAACCGGGTGTGGATGCCAAGGCATTTTTCGCCTTCGGCAATTACAATTGCCTTAGCTTTTCTCCTTTTTCCATCGAATCAACAGAAAACCCCGAAAAAGAGCCGATCGCAAAGGCATATGGGATCTTAAAACAGCTTACGCCCCTTATTACAAAATACCAGCCTTTAGCGGCGGTTAAAGGTTGTCTTATTGATAAGGGCGATGCCGTGCAGCAGCTCACTTTGGGTAACTATCTTTTAAAGGTAACACATGATTACAAATTGGGCTGGTCGCCCGAATCAAAGAATGATACCTGGCCGCAAACAGGCGTAATTATTATTGCTGTAGCTCCGGATGAATACTATATAGCGGGCAACGGGATTGTTATGACATTTGAAGCTGTTGAGAAAGGGAAAAAAGCAGGCTTGTTAAGTGTGGACGAAGGCTTTTTTAAAAATGGCCAATGGATTAATCAGCGCCGCATGAATGGCGACCAGGATCACCAGGGCAGGCATGTACGTATACCAGTAAACGAATATGGCATACAACATGTTAAACTGTACTCCTATTAAATAGTTAGTAGTGAAATACATAGCCAGCCGTCATTGTATCCACCAGACCAGGTTAATGCTGAAAAAAACGGGGATGACGTTTTGGTTTTAGAACCCAACAACAACCATGTCATTGCGAGGAACGAAGCAATCGCGAACTGTGCAGATCCGCCCTGTAAAGCCTGCGATTGCTTCGTTCCTCGCAATGACATAGGAGATGAGATTATTAAAATTTCGTATTAATAATCAATTACTTACAAAAACACTATTATAAAGGAATGAAGCAATCCCCAAAATACAGATCAGATTTGCACAGTTACTCTGTAATTTGGGGATTGCTTCGTACCTCGCAATGACGGTCTGTTTTTATATTTTTAGACAGTCTAAGTTTTGAATTACAGCTTTATATAAACAAGAGAAAAATGAAATTTACCTATCGAATCTATATCATTGGAAGCTTATTGATAACCTTTGCTACATGCACATACGCAAACGTTAAACTCCCTGTGTTGATTAGTGACAACATGGTGCTGCAGCGGGAGGCAAAAGTTAAAATATGGGGTTGGGCTGCCCCGGGAGAACGGGTATACGTTAGCTTTGCCGGGAAGAAATATCATACAAATACCGGCGCGGAAGGCAAATGGTTAATTGTGATGGATGCTATGCCGGCCGGTGGCCCGTTTACAATGAACATAAGCGGCGCAAATTCAATTACGGTTAAAAACATATTAATAGGTGATGTATGGTTTTGCTCCGGGCAATCCAATATGGTAATACCTATGGAACGTGTAAAGGAAAAATATCCTGATGAAATTGCAGCAGCAGATTTTCCGCAAATCAGGAATTTCTTTATCCCCACATTGGCCGACGTTACCCGGCAACATGCCGACCTGCCGCCGGGTAAGTGGATGGCGGCAAGTCCTGCCAATGTATTGGGTTTTGGTGCAGTCAGTTATTTTTTTGCACAACAGCTTTATCGTAAATATCATGTCCCCATCGGTATTATTAACGCGAGTGTGGGCGGTACGCCTATAGAAGCCTGGATAAGCGAATCGGGCTTAAAGCAATTCCCCGAAAGCCAACAAGCCATCAGCAACTTTAAGGATACGACTTATACTAATAAACACTTTAGTACCCCCCCGGTTACACCTGCTACACAACAACCAGCGCCCGACAAGGGACTGAGCGGCCCAAAAACATGGTACGATATTTCTTACGAACCTAAATTCTGGCATAAATTCTGGCTGCCGGGCTACTGGGCCGACCAGGGCATTAAGAACCTAAATGGTACGGTATGGTTCCGGAAGGAAATTGATTTACCGACAGCAATGGCGGGCCAGACGGGAAAGATTTTTATGGGCCGGATTGTAGATGCTGATCAAACCTATATTAATGGTGTTTTGGTTGGCAAAACCACCTATCAATACCCGCCGCGCAGGTATGAAATCCCCGCCGGCTTACTTAAACCAGGTAAAAATATCATCGTAGTTAAAGTGGTAAATACAGCTGGCAAAGGAGGATTTGTTCCCGACAAACCTTACTACATTACTGCAAACGGGCAAAATATCGATTTGAGAGGCGACTGGCTATATAGCGTAGGCCGGGTAGATCTGCCCGCAGATAACAATGCTAATGTTATTGCTATGCAAAATTCGCCAACAGGCCTGTATAATACCATGGTGGCGCCAGCTACTGCTTATACCCTAAAAGGTATGGTTTGGTACCAGGGAGAGGCTAATACGAATAAGCCCAAAGAATATCAACAGCTACTGCCGGCACTCATTGCCGACTGGCGCAACAAATGGGGACAAGGTAATTTGCCATTTTTGTATGTACAACTTCCCAATTTTATGGAGGTAAATTATTCGCCGTCGGAAAGTAACTGGGCAGAGCTGCGATCGAGCCAATTAAAGGCTTTGCAGATGCCAAATACAGCTATGGTTGTAACCATTGATGCCGGCGAATGGAACGATATCCACCCTTTGAATAAGAAGGTGATTGGCGACCGCCTGGCATTGGCGGCGCAACATTTTGCTTATGGAGATCACAAAACGGAATACTCCGGCCCAATTTACAAGTCGGTAAAAATAGACGGCCGTAAAATGATATTAACCTTCAGCCATATAGGTAGCGGCCTGGAACTGAGAGACGGAGAAGGCTTGCCATATTTTGCAATAGCAGGCGCAGATAAAAAATATGTTTGGGCAAAAGTGAGTATTAAAGGCGATGAAGTGATTGTTTGGAATGAAACCGTTGCGCATCCGGCATATGTTCGTTATGCCTGGGCTGACAATCCCGAAGGGGCCAATTTATATAATAAGGATGGGCTGCCCGCTTCGCCTTTTGAAACGGGCGATTAGACGGGGGAATCACTTTTAAGCAGGAGGCACCTACGGAGCCAGGCTTTGGGGTTTTCCGGTGCTATAAACACGCGACTCCTACGGAGTCAATGATTCACCAACCATTTCCAACTCCAGCGGTGTTATGTGTTTTAAAAGACGCAAGGAGATCCAGCCTGCACCGTTAGGTGCTACCTATTTGTAGAAAAGACATACCCATTAACCTTTGCCTCGTAGAGGCTACCCTCCAACAGCAACGTATACCTTGCTATTTGGGGTTGCACCTATGGAGCAAACTTGTCATTTGTTCAAAATTACTACAAATAGGTTGCACCTAACGGCGCATACTTACTTCTGCACACACATAGTTGAGGCGGAGGGGCACACGGATAAAATGCAATCAGCGCATCAGGCTTTTGTTAACCAGTTGAGGAATTGAGGCGCCTTGCCTTTACTGACGATCACTTTTTCGCCAAAGGGTACATTAAGATTGAGGGACAGTTTTCGGGAGAAGAAGCTTGACACATCGGTAATTGCTTTACGGCAAACCAGGAACTGGCGGTTAGCCCGGAAAAAATAGCTCCCGCTTAATTTTTCAAGTTCGTCCAGGTTTTTGTTGGGGTAAAAGGTTTTGCCCGAAAAGGTGAGCAAATGTGTGATCTCGTTAGCCAGGTAAAACATGGCTATATCTTCCAGTTTTACCGGGATGATCTTATCCTGGTGATAAACCAGTACCGAAGAAGCCGTTTGTGGTTCGCGGTTGGCCAGCATTTGCATCAATGCATCGTATTGTGGTGTCTGGTCTGCCGAAAATATTTTTTTTAGCTGCCTGTATTTTTGAAGCGCATGATCAAGGGTTTGGATTGTAAAAGGCTTCAATATATAGTCTATTCCGTTAGCTTTAAATGCGTCTAAGGCATATTCGTCATAAGCTGTACAAAAAATTACAGGGACGGAAACGGGTTCGGCTACAAATATTTCAAAACTCAATCCGTCGCCCAGCTGGATATCACTGAAAATCAAGTCGGGAGCTTCCGCTTTTTTGAAGTAAGTAATAGCTTCCTTCACCGATCTTAGCTGAACAATATCCACTGGTTCATCTACCAATTGCCTGATATTCACCTCAAGTTCGTCTGCAACTACCCCTTCATCCTCAATGATTACAATATTCATTTTTTAACAATTTTATACTTACTGCAAATGAGCTTTGACCTTCTTGATAATATCGCCATCCCCCCGACCAGAAACGGTACATAAATACAAATGTAAGTAATTGAGGGAATGTGCTTAGAGATTGTACACCGAAGCGGGCAAAAACCAGGCTGAATAATTATAATTGGTGATTGAAAGGGGAGCAGTATAGAAATAAATAGAGCGTCATTGTAACCTACCAGAAAAACCCTGTAAAGATGCGTTGGTTTTAGAACCAAACAACAACCATGTCATTGCGAGYGCAGCGCGGCAATCGCGAACT
>NZ_JBFUKF010000138.1:0-13073 GCF_056400985.1 Mucilaginibacter sp. P4_G9
GAAGATAGATGTGCAAATTTCAAATGTGCAAATATGCAGATGATGGAAGCCCCATGTCATTGCGAGGAACGAAGCAATCGCGAACTATACAGAGCATCTGAAATCTGCACATCTGAAATTTGCACATCTAACCGGGTAACATATTGTTTACATGATAGTCTTAGGGTTAATTAATAAATATATTCACTTAAAAAATCAACAAATTTGTAATCTGCACATCTGAAATCTGCACATTTGAAATTTGTACATCAAAGAAATGGCCTTGAAAATTTTCAAAAAAGATACAAGTAAGGTAAAAAAGAAAAAGGGCGCTGTGCGCGAGTGGGCTGATGCTATTATTTTTGCCGTTATAGCCGCAACACTTATCCGTACACTTTTTATAGAGGCTTATGTGATCCCCAGCGGATCGATGGAAAGTTCGCTGCTTATTGGCGATTATTTGTTTGTAAGTAAAGTGAATTATGGCGCACGTATGCCTATAACACCAATTGGCATACCGTTTACTGCCCATAATATCCCTTATACGGATATAAAATCATATTGGGGCGGTTTACAATTACCATATTATCGCCTGCCGGGCTTTAGTGATATTAAAAAAGGAGATGTTGTTGTATTTAATCTGCCAATGGAGGCCGATTCGCCGTATTACCGCCCGGTGGATAGGCGCGAAAATATTATTAAACGCTGCCAGGGTACTCCAGGCGATACATTGAGTTTAGCCAATGCCCAGGTGTATATTAATGGTAAGCCCGAACTAACTTCTCCAACCGGCGAAATGACCTACGTGGTGCGGTCCGATGGTAATCCTATTAATCCCGAGTTGATCAATGAACTTCATTTAACAGATATCGCGCTTATCAACAATACCGATTTTAAAACCAATACTACTGTGGCATCGGCCAATAAGTTAAAAGCGTTTTCGAACATTAAATCGGTTACCCCGGATATTGCTATAAAAGGTGTAGTTGATGATCTGAATCCTGTATACCCGCTATCGCACCCGGATTATAAAATAGGTGCCATGCCCCGTTATGGCTGGAATGTAGATAATTTTGGTCCGGTTATCATCCCTAAAAAAGGATGGACGGTTAAGCTCGATAGTCTTACATTCCCCATTTACGGCAGAGCTATTGCCATTTATGAGCATAATACTGTAAAAGTAGTAGGTAACGATGTTTTTATAAATGGAAAAAAAGCCGATACTTACACCTTTAAAATGAATTACTACTGGATGATGGGTGATAACCGCCATAATTCAACCGATTCGAGATATTGGGGCTTTTTACCGGAAGATCATGTGGTAGGCAAGGCTTTATTTACCTGGATGAGTATTGATAGTACTGCGTCATTTGTAAATAAAATACGCTGGAACAGGTTATTTAGAGGGATACATTAATTAAATAAAAATAGCACATAGTGAATATTATAATCGGAGTTTTATTACTGATAGTACTGCCTTATATAGGCCTATACAAATTATTTGAAAAAGCCGGCCGGCCAGGCTGGGAAGGCATAGTGCCCATCTACAATATTTATGTAATGTTAAAACTAAGCGGCAGGCCATTGTGGTGGCTGGCGTTGATGTTGCTGCCGGGTATCAATATCCTGGTACTTATAGGGATCATTGTTGATTTTGTAAAATCGTATGGCAAGTTTGCGTTACTTGATCATATAGGCGCTGTGGCATTGTCATTTATATTTTTACCAAAGTGGGGGTTTGATAAGGATACAAAATACCTGGGCAAGGCGGCAAGCCCGGAATTCAGGGAGAAATATAAAGCAGCCCTGAAAAAAACACCTGTACGCGAATGGGCTGATGCTATTATTTTCGCGGTGATAGCCGCTACCTTGATCCGTACGCTTTTTATTGAGGCTTACGTTATTCCAAGCGCATCCATGGAAAGCTCATTGCTAATTGGCGATTACCTGTTTGTGAGCAAGGTTAACTATGGGGCCCGCCTGCCCATGACACCGCTTGCATTTCCTTTTGCACACCATACTATGCCGCTCATTAATACCAAAGCCTATTGGGATGGGATTGAGCTGCCATATTACCGTTTACCGGGCTTAAGCGACATTAAAAAGGGCGATGTTGTGGTTTTTAATTACCCTATGGATGCCGATTCGCCTTTGTACAGACCGGTTGATAAACGCGAAAATTTTATTAAACGCTGCCAGGGAATACCCGGCGATACATTAAGTATTGTTAACGCAGCGGTTTTTATAAACAATAAGCCCGCAACTACGCCTGTAAACGGCGAAATGACCTATAGGGTTAAATATGATGGCACGCCAATTAACCCGCAGCTTATTGCCGATTTGCACCTGCAGGATATAGGTAGCGATAAGATTAATGAGTTTACAACCAATACAACARCAACTTCGGCAAATGCTTTAAAAGGATATTCAAATATTAAATCGATTATCCCCGAAATTGCACCAGCCGGGGCACCTGATCCTAATTATGCTGTTTATCCGGCAAAATACCAGACTTATAAAATTACGCCAAACTTCCCCAATTTTGTTTGGAACCCGGATAATTTTGGTCCAATCATAGTGCCTAAAAAAGGCTGGACAGTTAAGTTGGATAGTTTAACGTTCCCGGTTTATGGCCGTGCTATTGAAATTTATGAAGGCAATAAGGTGCAGGTAGTTGGTAAAGATATCCTGATCAACGGCAAAAAAGCCGACAGCTATACCTTTAAGCTCAATTATTATTTTATGATGGGGGATAACCGCCACAACTCCGAAGATTCACGCTTCTGGGGCTTTGTGCCCGAAGATCATATTGTGGGCAAAGCGCTCTTCATCTGGATGAGTATCGACGATCAGGCATCATTCCTGGGCAAGATCAGGTGGAACAGGTTGTTTAATATAATCAGGTAAAAAAAACCTGGATATCAAAAAAGCCCTGCCGTCATATACAAACAGCAGGGCTTTTTTATTATTGCTGATCCAACTCCTTTAAAAACTCCAGCCCCTTTTCCCATTTGCCTAAACCCGATGCCGCGTTGATATGCGTTGCATCGCCAATGTTGATGAGCTTGCTGCCCCAGCTATCCGCAAATAATTGCGCGCGTTCTGTGCGTACGTAGTAGTCATTGGTACTCATCACTGCAATACTTTTAAACGGCAGCTTTATTAATGGCACAGGTGAAAATCCGGTAGTACCTTCGGGATAAGTATCTGCTTCAGTATCGCTGGGAGCAACCAGGAGCGCTCCTTTTATGGTAACGTTAAATTCCTTAGCCCAATAAGCAATAGTGGCACAGGCCAGGCTATGGCCAACCAGGATAATATCGGCAGGGTTGTATTGGTTTACATAGTCGTTAAGGGTATTAATCCAATCGGCACAAACGGGTGTTTCCCAGTCTTGCTGTTCTACACGGATAAAGCCAAATTGCTGTTCCCAGATTGATTGCCAATGTTCGGGTCCCGAATTGCCGAGGCCAGGGATGATAAGAATGGTTGATTTGAACACGATTTATAAGATTTTACATGATTTACAGGATTTTTTGGCTTGTTAGTGCAGTTTCCAACTCTTCCTTCAGGGAGCGGGGGATTCCGCAACTTGTTTTATAACCTCGTTCCGTTGCTCCAGTAACCTGCGCATATACCGTTCCAAAAACAGGAAGTTAGCTATAATTCCTAAAAATCCGAAGGGCGCGTCGAACATAAAGATGTCTTTCATCAGGGTTTGGTTATTAACAGGATAAAAGTAATGTTCGTGCCGGAAGGCTTTAAAAGCGCCCGCAACCATTTCATCGGTAAAGTAGTTTGGGTATTCCATTTCGGTAACTTTGGAGGTTAGGGTTTGCCATACACCAAAATGCTTTGCCCGCCAGGTAACGGTTTCGCCCAGCTCAATAAGGCCGCTGGTGCGCCCGCCCACGGCGGTTTCTCCGCTTTGCTGCATCGAATCCACATGCATATCAATGCTCCGCGCAAGGTCGAAGCACTTTGCAATAGAGGCATTGATATGGGTGTCGATTTCAATAATGGGCATGGCTTTAAGCGATTGTACATTAATATGTCATTGCGAGTAACCACCAGGATAATCCTGGAAAAAATGGGTATGACGTGCTGGCTTTAGGGGCTCACAACAGCCATGTCATTGCGAGCGCAGCGCGGCAATCGCGAACTGTGCAGGTCCGCTCTGTATAGCATGCGATTGCTTCGTGCCTCGCAATGACATAGATTATGTTAAAAAATAGCGCTGGTAATCAGTAGTTTGCAAGCACGTCATTATAAGGAACGAAGCAATCGCATGCTCTGCAAGTCCGCCCTGTTAAGTTCGCGATTGCCACGTCGTTCCTCTTACCCATGACGTATTCGATTTCCAAGGTGTGAAGGCCTGTCAGTCTGAGCCTGTCGAAGACTCGCGCGGAGAGGCCTTTGCCCGCTATGCTTCGACAGGCTCAGCATGACAGCCCATTTAGCAACGTCATCTCCCCTTTCAGAGTTCCCGGATTTTAGCTCTCACAATGACATGGTTTTTATGGTGTTTTGCAGGGAAAATCCTGTCAATCCTGTAAAACCCCAAAGATCAATTAAAATTCCGCGTTCTTCGGGAACCTTGGGAAAGGGATTACATCACGGATGTTGCCCATGCCGGTAACAAACAGCACCAAACGCTCAAAGCCCAAACCAAAACCGGCATGTTCGCAGGCGCCAAAGCGGCGGGTATCCAGGTACCACCAAAGTTCATCTTTAGGGATGTCCATTTCGTCCATGCGTTGCTCCAGTTTAGCAAGACGCTCTTCACGTTGTGAGCCACCTACAATTTCACCAATTCCCGGGAAAAGAATATCCATGGCGCGAACGGTTTCGCGGCCCTGGGCATCAGGTTCGTTCTGGCGCATGTAAAACGCTTTGATAGCCTTAGGATAATCGGTAAGGATCACCGGTTTTTTAAAGTGTTTTTCTACCAGGTAACGCTCATGCTCCGATTGCAGATCGGTACCCCAGCCTTCAATAGGGTACTGGAATTTTTTCTTTTTATTCGGGGTCGATTCTTTTAAAATCTCAATAGCCTCGGTATAAGTAAGGCGCTCAAAATCGTTATCTAAACAAAACTGAAGTTTCTCTAACAAAGTCATTTCCGACCGTTCATTTTGCGGTTTCTGCTTTTCTTCTTCCTGCAGGCGCTGGGTTAAAAATTCCAGGTCATCGGCATTTTTATCCAAAGCATATTTAATCACGTATTTCAGCAAGGCCTCGGCAAGGTCCATGTTATCATTCAGGTCATAAAAAGCCATTTCGGGCTCTATCATCCAAAATTCGGCAAGGTGACGGGTAGTGTTTGAGTTTTCGGCACGGAAGGTTGGTCCGAAGGTGTAAATATCGCTCAAAGCCATAGCACCCAGCTCGCCTTCCAGCTGACCGGATACGGTAAGGTTAGTAGGGCGGCCAAAAAAGTCTTGTTTAAAATCAACCTCGCCGGTATCCGTTTTTGGAGGATTGGCCAGGTCGAAGTTGGTAACATGGAAAGTCTCGCCCGCGCCCTCCGCATCAGATGCGGTGATGATTGGCGTATGCAGGTAAACAAAGCCACGATCCTGGAAAAACTGGTGAACCGCGAATGCCAGGCTGTTACGCAGGCGGAAGATAGACCCAAAAGTACTGGTGCGAAAACGCAGGTGGGCGTTTTCCCTTAAAAATTCCAGGCTGTGTTTTTTTGGCTGGATAGGGTATTTTTCAGGATCGCTATCACCCAGGATCTCAATATCAGCTGCAATAACTTCTACTGTTTGGCCTTTACCTAAAGACGCGATAAGCTTTCCTGATACGCTGATAGCGGCGCCAACAGTAATCCGTTTTAACAGGGCGGGATCGGTGTTTTCAAAATCAACCACGATCTGGATGTTATTATTAGTTGAGCCATCATTCAAAGCAATAAAACGATTTGACCGGAAGGCACGTASCCATCCCTTAACTGTTACATCAATATCGGTTTGCTGGCTCTGCAGCAATGCTTTGATCTTTATGCGCTGACTCATATAAGTATATTTTTTAGAGCCGCAAAAATACAATTAATTATGTAATGATACTTTGAATTTTCCGTCTAAAAAGCTGATGCTATCCGGCTGGCTGCCTGCCGGGTTGTCATAAATTTTAACATATTTAAAATCGAAAAGGCCCTGTAGAATTTTGTCTTTGCCGTTATAAGAAACAATAGTTACCGTATTGCTATGTGTGGAGCTGAGTTTATACCTGCCTGCTATTTCATTGCCTTTGGTTACATCATAATAACCTTCGTTGCTTTTCAGGGTATAATAGCCAAGCCCATCTAACCTTATCCTAAAGCCAAATGTTTCTTCCTGCCCTGCCGCATTGTTTCTGCCCGATACGATGAAGGTGTCCTGCACTATGGTAAGACTTAAAGGATTAAACATCGTTTGCGTACCTGCTTTTTGCACAACAATAAAATCTTTAGTTACCGGAAAATCGCAGCATTTCTTTTTAGCACATGATGCAAAAAGTAATGGGGTTGCTAAAAGTAAAAAAAGCAGGTTTTTTTTCATGTTAGCTAAACGGCAGCAGGTTATTAATAAGTGGCTTTATAAATGTATAATAAATGTATATAAAAGTAGGTGTTACATCTTTATTTATAAATCATTTACCTGTTTATGCCACTTATAGCTCCCTATTTATGCAAGGCTACATTGAATTTGCCATTTAAAAATTGAAGGCTGGCTGGTTTATCTGCGGGGTAGGTGTGCTTAAACTTTAAGTTAAATGTGCCGGCAATAATACCTTTGTCTTTGTCAAAACTTTTAACTTCAACAGTATTTGCAAATGTATCATCAAGTTCATATTCGCTGGTAATTACATCCCGGCCTATTGTATTATAATACAGGGCCTGCTCGCCTTTTAAAGCATATTTTCCCGGTGCCGAAACCTTAAACTGCAAGGTCAGGGTTTCTTCGATGGTAGTATTAAAATTGGTGCCAAATATGGCAACTGTGTCGTGAACCATATTGCTGCTTGTCGGGTCGGCACTCCATTGAGTGTTGTTCTTTGTAGCTGTAATAAACTGTTTGCCTGGTATAACACAGCAGTCTTTTTTGCCGCAGGCCGTAAGAAACAGGATAATAACGGCAGTGATAAGTATGTATTTTTTCATGTCAGAAGGTTTTATTATCCTTACGAAGCATCAATGGCCTTTGATACAGTTTGTCAAAATAAAAGCAGGTAACAGGTATAACAAGCAAAATATTAAAAACCTATTTGCTTAAGTTTGCCCCTCATTTAAATGCTTTCATGAATCCCAAATTGAGCCTTGTTATTGRCATTTTGTGCATTTCGTTTTCGCCGATATTTGTAAAGCTTGCCGGGGTCTCGCCAATTGGGGCGGCATTTTACAGGGTATTTGTGGCCTGGCTTTGCCTGCTGCCTTTTTGTATTATTAAAAAGAAACTACAGATTGAAAAACGGCAGCTGCTAATTGCAGTTGCAGCCGGTATAGTATTCGCGGCAGATGTGGCAGTTTGGAATTTCTCTTTATTAAAGATCAGTGCAACGGTTTCAACGCTGATTGCCAACCTTGCCCCGGTTTGGGTGGGGCTGTTTAGTTTCCTGCTTTTAAAAAAAAGTTCGGGGAAATTATTCTGGATAGGCACAGTGGTTGCTATTGCCGGGATGGTGGTACTGGTTGGCTATGAGCATATTTTGCACCTGGAACTTAACGCCGGTATATTGTTAGCCATATTAGCCAGCTTGTTTTATGCGGCGTATATCATGATCTCAAAAAATATCATGGCGGGTATAGATGTGTTCACTTTTATGTTTTATAGTATGCTGAGTGCCAGTGTTTTTTTATGGCTCATCAATAGCTTTATGGGCAATAGCATTGTTGATTTTTCAATTAAAGTTTGGCTGTGCTTTGTAGGCATGGGGGTGATATGCCAGCTTGTGGGGTGGCTTACTATCAATTATTCGTTAAGATACCTGGAATCTACCAAAGTTTCCATTGCATTACTCAGCCAAACCGTTTTCGCCGCGATACTCGCCTCGTTTTTGTTGAGCGAAAAACTGGAGCTTAACGAGATCATTGGCAGTGCAATTGTGCTTGCCGGGATTGCCGTAACATTTTTAAAGCCACGTAATCAACTAAATAAAATTGTATCTTAACGTTTGTTAAATATCAATTGATGATTTGCCCTACATTTGCATTTTAGCATATGATCATAAAATCCACTATCGACCGTATTATGGAAGCCACCGACATTGTGGAGGTGATAGGGGAGTTTGTGCAGTTAAAAAAGCGCGGTGCCAATTATGTAGGCCTGTCGCCATTTGTAAACGAGCGTACACCATCATTTACAGTTTCGCCGGCTAAAGGGATCTTTAAAGATTTCTCGTCGGGCAAAGGCGGCTCTGCGGTTACATTTTTGATGGAACTTGAAAAGTTCAGTTATCCTGAAGCCCTTAAGTGGCTGGCAAAAAAATATAGCATCGAGGTTGAAGAAACTGTTGAAGCGCCAGAGAACCGCGAGGAAGAGCAACGCCGCGAAAGCCTGATGATAGTAACGGCTTATGCAGCTAAATTCTTCCATGAAAGCCTGCTGGATACAGACGAAGGCAAAAGCATTGGCCTGAGTTATTTTAAAGAGCGTGGTTTTAGCAACGATATCATAAAAAAATTTGAGCTTGGTTACTCTCCCGATCAGTGGGAAGCATTTACCGGTACAGCTATAAAAGAGGGTTACCAGGCGCAGTTTTTAGAAGAAAGCGGCCTTTCGGTAAAGCGTGATAATGGTACGCTATATGACCGTTACCGTGGCCGGGTAATGTTTCCTATCCATAGCTTTACCGGCCGGGTGATTGCCTTTGGCGGCCGTACGCTTAAAAAGGACAAGAACGTACCCAAGTATGTGAACTCGCCCGAGTCGGAGATCTACCATAAATCAAATGTGCTTTATGGGCTGTACTTTGCCAAGAAAGCCATTCGCGAGGAGGATAACTGCTATTTGGTTGAAGGCTATGCTGATGTGCTTTCGGTAGTACAAGCCGGCATTGAAAACGTGGTGGCCTCGTCTGGTACTTCATTAACCGTGGAACAGATCAAGCTGATTAGCAGGTTTACCAAAAATATCACCATTTTGTATGATGGCGATGCGGCGGGAATCAAAGCCTCTTTACGCGGGCTCGATATGATCCTGGAAGAAGGCCTTAACGTAAAGGTAGTTTCTTTTCCCGAAGGGCATGACCCAGACTCCTATGTGCGTAGCGTGGGCACAAATGCTTTCAAAAAGCACATTGAAGAAAATAAAAAGGATTTTATCCTTTACAAAGCTAATATCCTTTTAAAAGAAGCGGGTAACGACCCGATAAAGAAAGCCGAGATCATCCGCGAAATAGTGGAGAGTATTGCTAAGATCCCGGATTCTATCAAGGCATCAGTATTTATTAAAGAATGCAGTTATATATTGCAGATAGATGAACGGGCACTGCTATCCGAACTAAATAAAATGCGCCAGGCCAAGGCGAAAAAGGATGGGCAGCAACAGCAAAACAACACCAGGTATTCATCGCCGCCACCCGATGAGCCCAACTTTTTTGATGAACCCGAGATAAAGGAAACTAAACAGGAGTATTTTCAGGAAAAGGAGATTATTCGGTTGTTGCTGTTGTATGGCAGTAAAATGATAGACTGGGACGGCATTGCTAATACTTATATTGGTCCGTTTATGATTGCCGAACTTGGGGATGTTACTTTTGAGCACACAGCCTGTAAACTGTTTGTGGAGCTATACCGCCAGGAAGTAGAAAATGGCGTACTGCCCGAGGATAATTATTTTATCCATCACCATGATAAAGGAATTGTAGACCTTACTATAGATCTGCTTACTACTAAATACACCCTGAGCGAGAACTGGTACGAAATGCACAGGATAATGATTAACGATGAACAGGCCAATATGAAAGCTACCATTTTGGGCGCTATTTTTCATCTTAAAAAACATAAGGTAGAGAAAATACTTGATGGCCTGCGTGCCGAACTTAAAACCGCCGAAACTGAGGCAGACCAGGAAATTTTGCTCAACCAATATATCCGGATGAAAAAAGTTGAAAAAAGTATCTCCGACTTTTTAGGTTCAGTAATCATCAAATAAATGGCTCAACACCTTGAATTAGGTCGCGCGGGCGAAACTTTAGCCAAAACACACCTGGAAAATTCTGGCTACGAAATATTGGACGAGAACTGGACCCATGGTAAAGCCGAGATAGACCTGATTGCATATAAAGACAAGGTTATTATATTTGCCGAGGTTAAAACCCGTACAGGAACAGGTTTTGGCCAGCCCGAAGATTTTGTAGATGCCCGTAAACAAAAACTACTGGCCGATGCTGCAGATGAATATATTTACCTGATGAATCACCAGGGCGATGTGCGGTTTGATATTATCGCCATTTTGTTCGACAAGGATAAGAATTATATACTAAACCATATCGAAGACGCGTTTTGGCCGACAGGAACTTAAACTTATGAAGATTAATAAATTAAAGGTAATTTTTGCTGCGGGCTTATTGCTTGCATTTGGTTGTAACGGCTGTCGCGAAAAATCGGCAGATAACGGCGCTGATTATACCATAAGTCCCGAAGCAGGTACTACTTACAAAGCAGGCGACGAAGTGAAAGTAAAAGTTGGTTTACCTGCAGATACCAAACCCGATTCGATAGTATATATGATGGAAGCTACCCGCCTAGGATTGGCTAAAGATACGTCCGGGATCAGCGTAAAAACAGATACTATTCCTTTAGGTATTAAGATAATTACTGCCAGGGTTTACAATGACGGCAAAAGCCAGGATGTAAGCACCAATATACTGTTATTAGCCGCCAAAGCGCCCGAAAGCTATACTTATAAAGTGGAAAAAACTTTTCCGCATGATACCAGCTTATACACCGAAGGATTACAATATATTGATGGCGTGATGTACGAAAGCACAGGTGATTACCAACGATCTGCCTTGCTTAAAGTCGATTTACAAACCGGAACAATTTTGAAAAAGGTAAGGTTGAAGGACAGTACTTATTTCGGTGAGGGCCTGTCTGTTGTCGGCGATAAAATTATCCAGCTCACCTGGAAAAATAAGGTAGGTTTGGTTTACGATAAAAATACCCTTAAACTGCTTAATACCTTTGCCAATAACGTTGGCGCCGAAGGCTGGGGTATGTGCTTTGATGGTAAAAAGCTTTACATGGATGATAGCACCAACCGTATTTGGTTTTTAAATAAGGATACGTATCAGCAAATTGGATTTATTGATGTATGTGATGACAAGGGTCAGATAGATTCTGTTAACGAATTAGAATACATAGATGGTAAGCTTTATGCCAATGTTTACCAAACAGATGATATCCTGGTCATCAACGCCAAAACAGGCGCTGTAGAGCAAAAAATAAATATGACAAACCTGTACCCTGAATCGGAGCGCCCCGCCGGCCGCGATTGGAGCAATAACGTACTTAACGGTATTGCCTACGATGCCGCTACCAAACGCATTTTTGTAACCGGTAAAAGGTGGCCTAAAATATACCAGGTAAAGTTTAGCCCCCTAAGCCCCTGAAGGGGGAACTGATGTGCAGATATGCAGATTCCAGATGTGCAGATTATTAAACAACAAAGGCCGGTTTCGCAAGAAACCGGCCTTTGTTGTTTAATATGCTAATCAAAAGCTCCCCCTTCAGGGGGCCGGGGGGCTTACCGCCATGCTTTATACAAATTGATCAGCCCATTAGTTGATGAATCATGGCTGCTGATCTCCGCATCGTCTTTTAATTCAGGAAGGATTTTACCGGCCAGTTGCTTGCCCAGTTCAACACCCCATTGGTCAAAGCTGTAAATGTTCCAGATGATGCCCTGTACAAAAATCTTGTGCTCGTAAATAGCTATCAACGAACCCAGGCTGCGAGGGGTAATTTTTTTAAGCAGGAAGGAGTTTGTAGGGCGGTTACCTTCAAATACTTTGAATGGCGCTATGGCTGCAATTTCTTCATCAGATTTTCCTGCGGCTTTTAATTCCTCAATAACCACTTCTTCGGTTTTGCCATTCATCAAAGCTTCTGTTTGCGCAAAAAAGTTCGACAGCAGCAT
Organism: Mucilaginibacter sp. P4_G9; assembly: GCF_056400985.1. Classification (NCBI taxonomy): domain Bacteria; kingdom Pseudomonadati; phylum Bacteroidota; class Sphingobacteriia; order Sphingobacteriales; family Sphingobacteriaceae; genus Mucilaginibacter; species Mucilaginibacter sp. P4_G9. The sequence goes on from NZ_JBFUKF010000138.1 coordinate 12,105, forward strand.
ATTGTGGTGTTCGCCAAGTGGATTGTGTGATTGGGCGGGAGCTATAAAATCGCAGGGGATCAATTTTGTACCCTGATGAATCAACTGGTAAAATGCATGCTGACCGTTGGTGCCGGGCTCTCCCCAAATGATCGGGCCGGTTGAATATTCTACATGTTTGCCGTTACGGTCAACATGTTTGCCATTGCTTTCCATGTCGCCTTGTTGAAAATAGGCGGCAAAGCGGTGCATATATTGGTCATAAGGTAAAATAGCGTTTGTTTCGGCTTCAAAGAAATTATTGTACCAGATGCCTAAAAGGGCAAGGGTAACCGGGATGTTTTGCTCAAACTCTGCAGTGCGGAAATGCTCATCGGCAGCATGGGCGCCTTCCAGTAGTTCGGCAAAATTATCAAAGCCGATGCTTRGGGCGATTGATAAGCCGATAGCGCTCCATAAAGAGTACCTGCCGCCAACCCAATCCCAAAACTCGAACATGTTTTTAGTATCAATGCCAAATTTTTCAACCGCGGCTGCATTGGTTGATAAGGCCGCGAAGTGTTTGGCCACATCGGCCTCGGTAGCACCGGCAGCTAAAAACCAGTCGCGGGCACTGTGGGCATTACTCATGGTTTCCTGGGTGGTAAATGTTTTTGAAGCAATAAGGAACAATGTTGTTTCCGGATCAACTGCTTTTAGTGTCTCGGCTATATGTGTACCATCCACGTTGGATACAAAGTGAAGGTTAAGGTGGTTTTTATAAGCCTTCAATGCTTCGGTTACCATAACCGGACCTAAATCAGACCCGCCGATGCCGATATTAACCACATCAGTGATAGGTTTGCCGGTATAACCTTTCCAGGAGCCCGATATGATGGCATTGCTGAAATCCTTCATATGATCAAGCACATTGTTTACATCGGGCATCACATCTTTGCCATCAACGTAAATAGGTTTGTTGCTGCGGTTACGTAATGCAATGTGCAGCAC